>JAHIZR010000269.1 GCA_018814465.1 bacterium
TACTCATCCGTAGTATCCTGGCTCGCTAAACGATAATTAAACTTTCCCTGTTCAAAAATTGCAAGTCCAAGCTGTGTTGCCACATCCTTACGCTCCGGACGAAGCTCCAGTGCTTTATTCAGAGGGGCAATCGCTAAACCGTAGACGTTCTTGCCGGTACTGCGCGCAAAATCCAAATAGGCGATCCCCAGCCAATAATTCGAAAGAAAATCTTCCGGACTTTTTTCCACCGCCTTTTCAAGCTCACTGGAAGCTTCCGCGAAGCGCCCGGCGGCGTGCAGAAGTCGACCGCGCAAATAGTCCACACTCTTATTGTCCGGGTCGCGCTCCTGTACAATAGCGAATAAGCGATTTGCTTCGTCATAACGCTTCAGATTGAGCAGCGTCTGACCGTATTCAAAAGCCAAATCGGCATCACCTTGATCAAGCGTCCAGGCTTTCTCGTAATTAATCGCCGCTAAATCCGGCACACCGGCGTTCCGGTAGATGCGCGCCAGCATGCGAGGATATAACGGATTATCAGGATGCTTGCCTGTCGCGCTGGCAAGGATCGCCGTTGCCTCCGCGATCTTGCCCTGCTTGCCCAGAATCAGCGCCCGCGCCACTTTGATTTCATCAATCTTGCCCCGGCTGTCTTTTTTCTCCGCCGCCGCAACGACTCGTTCCGCGTCTGCCATCCGCTCCATCGAAACATATAGTGAAGTCAGATCCAGCACAGCCGTCGCAAGCTTCGGATTGTACTCAACAGCCTTCTCATAATGCTGAACCGCGGAGGCCGTATCCCCAAGGAAAACCTCCGCTCTGCCAAGCATTGACCAAGCATCATCATCCTTTGGACTGTTTGTTACCGCTTTCTGCGCATGCGCTAAAGCGGCTTCCCAGTCCCCCATTCGAGCAGATTCCTGAGCACGGAATAAATCCTCGTTTCGAGCAGCCGAAGCCGCAGGCGCGAACTGAAGACAACAGACTGCAATCGCAATAAGAATGAAATTTCGGCTTAGCAAGATAGTTTTCGAAGTTAAGTTCTTAAAAGGTTGTGTTGGCAGGGGAAATTCGAGAAAACAGCACGGATTTCAGTTCTGCCAGAATATGCCAATATACCCAACCGCTTTCTAAAGAGCAAGCGATTTTTTCTCCTAAGAAGAGTGAAAATATGGCTTTGGCCGGAATTTTTGCCCCAAATCTGACGAAACCCGGAAACTACGTTTATAGAAAATCTAAGGTTAGTTCAACTATTCCGTTGGCTTCGGACTGGAGGGAAGCGATGCAATCTCCTCAGCCTGCGGAAAGAGGCTCATTGCCGCTTTAACTTGAGCATCCTCCTGTGTGCGAACCAAGTAGTAAAGATTCCGGTCATTGAACAAAATCCCTGCTAATTCTCCCCGAATGGTCGATTTTGTAAAGTCAAGGTCCTCAATCCACATGGCAGAATCGATCTTAAACTCCCGCTTCTCGAGCAGATCCTTGAATTCACTCAACATTCCATCAGTCACTCGGAACTCAGCGGCAAATTCAGGGAAATCCGTCGCAAGGTCGGGATGTTTGGCCGCATATTCAGTGGCATACTCAAAATACATTCTATTGCTGAATAATAGAGCCGTTTGTGAATTATTCCTCTCAGGCAGAACCGTGCTGTCCGGAGTGATTCCCCCACCGCCAAAGACAACGCGGCCGCCATCGGTGTGAAAAACCTCGCGCTCCGTCGTATCGGCGGGAATTTCCGCATTCGGATCAATTTCGTCATGACCTTCCATGATGTATTCCGCGATCCCCTCATCGTAGGGTCGCTGAATCATTCGCCCCGATGGAGTGTAATACCGAGCAGTCGTGATTCTGACCACCGATCCATCAATAAGCTCCAGCGGCGTCTGCACCAAGCCTTTTCCGAAACTGACTTGACCAACCACTAATCCCCGATCATGGTCCTGAATCGCACCGGCCACAATTTCCGATGCCGACGCGCTGCCGTGATTGATTAGGACAACCAATGGGAAATCGTCCTTTGCTCCTTGACCCGTGGAATAATACTCTGTGTTCGAGCGCGGCGTGCGGCCCTTCGTATAGACAATCATCTGATCTTTCTCGGGCAGAAACAGATCGGCAACCCGCCAAGCTTGGTCAAGATAGCCGCCCGGATTGGAGCGAAGGTCCAGAATCATCCTCTGCATGCCCACTGATTTCAAACTGTCGATCGCTTGTTCGACTTCGTCGGTTGTCAGTCTTGTAAACTGTGTTATCCGCACATATCCAGTTTCCTGATCCGGCATCATAAACGCCGCCGCGACTGAGTAGATCGGAATCTTGTCTCTGACGATTTCAAACTCCAGCGGCACTTCAAGACCCGGACGCGCGATGGTAACGTTCACGGTTGATCCTTTGGGACCGCGAAGCTTTTCCTGCACCTCCTCACTGGAAATCCCGTAGGCGGATATTCCTTCGATATGAGTGAACCGATCACCCGCGCGAAGCCCTAACCGGTCCGAAGGAGTTCCCGGAATCGGCGAGACCACGGTCAACCACTTATTCTGAATCGTATAGTGAATCCCGATTCCCTCAAATTCTCCGCGGAAGGTCTCACTGATGCGCTTCTGCTGTTCAGCAGGAATATAGACCGAATGAGGATCAAGCTCTTCCAACAATCCCCGGATCGCGCCATCCAGAAGTTCAGCCACATCCGGCTCATCCACATACTGATCCCGTACGGCGCGAATTACCTGATTCAGTTTCTGAAGCTGCACTGCCATATCCGCCTTATTCTCCGCCCGCAGAGCCGGTCCCCAGAAAATAAGACTGCCAACAATCACTATGGCAAGTACGCCTCCGAGAATCATTCGTTTAGACTTCAATCGTTTGTCTCCTGCTTGGTCATCTTCTTATATTCATTCAGCATCAGTGATGCCTCAAATTCGCTGATTTCCTGACCCCGCCGGGATGCCGCGATCCGCGCAGCCTCCAATGTCCGCTCAAACGGAACATGGCGAAATCCTCTCCTTCCCCCCCATGCAAAACTCGGAATGTGACGCGGCGGAAAATCATCGCCGTACACATTGGCTCCGATACCCACCACCGTCCCGGTATTGAACATTGTATGAATCCCGGTTTTAGTATGGTCACCGGCAATCAAACCAATAAACCTCTCACCCGATTCAACCAGTTTGCCGCTGACTTTCATCGGGATCGTCCCGTAGTCGTTTCGCAGATTGGAACAGGTCGTGTCGGCGCCTAAATTCACCCATTGTCCTAAAATGCTGTTGCCGATAAAACCATCGTGCTGTTTGTTCACGTGTCCCTGAAAAACGCTCTGACTGATTTCGCCGGCAAGCCGGCAATGAGGACCGAAACTGGATCCTCCATAAAGCCTCGCGCCCGCTTTTATTCGATTCTCCTCCCCCAGATAGAGTGGCCCTTTTAAAAAACAATGCGGTTCGATTTCGGTCCCCTCACCTATCCAAATCGGTCCGTTCTCCGTGGAAATAACTGATCCCGGCCATAGCCTCACATGCTTACTGACATACAGCGGATGATCCCCGATTATGTCAATTCCTATAACATCTTCTCGCAAAGCATGTGCCCCACAGATATTCTCGCCCTTTTCGCCGGATTTTAGCTGTCGCATTAATAATCCGGGATTATGAATCATATAATCCCAGATATAATCGGCGTATTTTATTGTCCAGCCTGACTTTTCAGCAGGAATAGCTTCTATTCCTTGAACGAGAGAAGCGGCCAAAACTGTTCCCGGAAGTTTTAACAAATCCTGAGCTTGCGACGCATCGCGAACTGCGATTAAAGGCAATCCAGACTCGTCGATAATAGTCTGATTATTAAGGTCTTTGTTGGAAGATTCAGCACCCCAGACCCCAATCAACCGAGAGTTAATAAAGATTGTCTGAATGCTGGAATCCAAAACGTGCTTTTTTTGCCATGTCGTGTGTGCATAATTTGCATCGAACTGTGCACGATAACGATGCGCGATCCTCGCCTCATCCACAAGCTCTCGTATCCAATCTCTAAGGCAGCCCATCCCACAACGAATCTCCGAAGAAGGACGAAGCACATTCAACGGATAAAGATTCACCTCACTGACCTCATCCTCAAACAGTGCGACATTTCGATTCTCGAAGAGTCGAGGATCAATCGTTGACTCAGCTATTCTACGCACGAATAAAATACTTCCCGGGCAGTTGTTTGATCAGCCCTTTTAATTCGAGCATCAACAGACGACTCAATACTTCACCTGTTGAAAGCTCCATCTTCTCTGCCAGCGTATCGATATGAATGGATTCGGTTGCATCCAATGATTCAATAATCTGCCTCTCCTCCTGCGGCAGATCGAAGGGAAGCTCGATAATCGATGCCTTCTCTTCAGCAACCGGCGACATCGTTCTTATCAGAGCTAAAACATCCTCCGGAGATTCAATCAGCGCGGCTCCCGACTTTATCAGTTCATGCGTTCCCTTCGACATCACGCTGTACACAGGTCCCGGAACCGCTCCCACATCTCTGCCGTATTCAATTGACAGCCCAGCCGTGATCTGTGCTCCGCTTCTCGCGGGAGCTTCCACCACAATCACAGCTTTCGACAATCCCGCGATGATCCGATTTCTCTGGGGGAAGGTATATTTTGTGTGAACCGTTCCGATGGGGTATTCAGAAAGCAGAGCGCCGCCTGCGTCCAAAATCCGCTGAGCAAGCTTCTCGTTACCCGCCGGGTAGATGCGATCCACTCCACAGCCGAAAACCGCTTCCGTGACAAGCTCCGCATGCAGAGCCGCTTCATGTGCGAAACTGTCCACTCCTGAGGCAAGTCCACTCACGACATGTATTCCTGTGCCCCGTAAACCGCCGATCAATTCATCCGCGGCGCGCTTCCCATAAGCTGTCGCCCGCCTTGTCCCGACAACAGCCACCCGGGTCGCATCAGATTGAAATTCACCTCGAATGAAAAGCAAGGCCGGCGCATCGGTTTCAAGCTCCCGCAGCAACTGAGGATAGTTATCGTCCCAATAGGTTCGGATTTCAACACCGGCTTCCTGCGCGGCTTCCCATTGTCTTTGGCCGGCTTCTGCAACAGCGCTGACTTTTCTGAGCGGAGCGATCAGACGATCCGTAATACCATGAATCGTCCGCAATTTCGAATCCGATGCGTCAAATACGGATTCAGCCGAACCGCATTCCCGGATCAGACGGATGGTCGTGCCGGGTCCGATGCCATCCACCGCCAGCAGATTCAACAGGGCAATGACTTCCCCCGGACTACTCATCTTCCTCCCAGTCATCTTTAGAGTCTAAGGGCACCTTCTCCGGCGCTCGAAATATCTCCGGATACGGAGCTTCCTGTAACAGCACCCAGAGCCGCTGAATCAATTCCTCCGTCCCCGTTTGAGCCGCTGAAGAAATCGCCATGGTCCAGGGGCCTTCAGGGATCGGTTCCCCTTCAAGCAAATCAACCTTGGAAAGCACTGTAATTGAAGGTCGCTTCAGCAAATCCGGATTCCACCGCTCCAATTCTTTTTTCAATACCTCGAGGTCTTCCAGTTTGCTCTCGCTTGTGCAGTCAATTAAGTAGACAAGCACGCGAGTTCGCTCGATATGCCTTAAGAACTCATAGCCCAATCCCTTGCCCTCGGACGCTCCTTCAATCAGTCCCGGGATATCCGCCATCACGAATGCGGTATATTCCATCGGACGGACTATTCCCAGATTCGGGTGCAGCGTGGTGAACGGATAAGGTGCCACCTTGGGACGAGCCGCTGTCAAAACCGATAGCAACGTGGATTTCCCAGCATTCGGAAGCCCCACCAGCCCAACATCCGCCATCAGCTTCAGCTCTAAGGAATACTCCCATTCCTCGCCATATCCACCCGGAGTGCATTTTCTCGGTGTTCTGTTAGAAGGAGTCGCGAACGCCGCATTCCCCCGCCCCCCATTGCCGCCCTTGGCTATACAGTATTTCTGACCTGCTTCGTTCAAATCCACTATCAGCCTGTCCCCTTCGAAAAAGCGGGTCCCGATCGGAACCTTGATGATAATATCCTTGCCGGACCGACCTGAACTGCGGGAGCCGCCGCCCGGCTGTCCCGCTTCCGCCTCGAATTTCGGCCTAAACTTGAAATCCAGCAAAGTATGAAGCTGGGGATCGGCGACAGCATAAACCGAACCCCCTTTTCCGCCATTGCCTCCATCAGGACCGCCTTTGGGAATAAAAGCCTCGCGCCGAAAGGATACAACACCCGAACCGCCGTCTCCAGCCTTCACTTTCAATCTTGCCTTATCTAAAAACATTTGAGATTTGGTCTCGTATCTAACATAAAAACAAACGCAATGAACAGTTACAAGTTAGCATTCCCGGTGAGAAATGCAAGTCGGCTAATGCGCGAACATGTTAATATACCAGGCGATCATCGCATCCCCGGTGAACAGACAGATCACCAAGGCGATTGCTAAAAATGGCCCAAATGGAACCGACCGGCCTGCAATTTCCTTCCCGGATATCAACATAATCACGGCCAATAACGTCCCTAAAAAAGATGCGACGAACATCATGAGAATGACCGATTTCCAGCCAAGGAAAGCCCCCGCCATCATGCCGAACACGACATCCCCGCCGCCTAAGGCTTCCTTTTTGAAAATCCACTTCCCCGCCAACAGCATCACCAGAAAAATCGCGAAGCCGACTCCCATCCCAATCAGACTGTCAGCCCAAGGGCGCATCCCGAACAATATCGCGCCCGCCAATCCAACCACAGTCAGCGGAATCGTGATAGCGAACGGCAACAGCCAATGCCGGAGATCTATCAAAATCAGAGCTATCAATCCAATGAAGAGCAGCCCGTACGCTAAGGCCTGATACGTTACTCCCCACTTGAATACACAGAACATGATAATAATCGCCGAAGCCGCTTCAATCAACGGATATTGAATCGAGATACTCTCTCCGCATCCTTTACATCTGCCGCCCAGCAAAATCCAGCTGATCACCGGAATATTCTCAACCGGTTTGATCGCTCTGCCGCATTTCGGACAGCGTGAAGCCGGCCGCAAAAGAGACAATTCCTCGGGCAGCCGGTAAATCAGAACATTCGCGAAGCTGCCCAGACTCCCGCCCAGAATCAAGGCAAAAGTAAAAACCAGCCAGCCCGGCAACGGGCCCCACGGTGACTCAACCAATTTATAACCTCATTGTGCGGTAAAGAGAGAACGCCGTGATCCCAGTTTTCGAATCACGGCGTCAACAAACTTAGTCGGCTTTGAAAATAACTGCCAAAACGGGCTTAAGCTCCCGCTTGAATGGCTCGGCCTAACATAAAGACCGGCAGATAAATCGCGATCAGAATCACACCGATCACCAGACCGATCATAATAATCAAGAGCGGCTCGATCAGAGACGTCAGCCGGCCGATGGTTGCATCCACTTGCTTCGCATAAAACTCGGATACCTTCTCCAACAGGCGATTAATCTCACCGGTTTCCTCACCGGTACTGATCAATTGTACCATGATCGGCGGAAAAACACCCGTCTTTTTCATCGCAACGGAAATCGCATACCCATCTTTAACCATACTCTGAGCCTGTCTCAGTCCGTTGGCAATGACGCGATTCTCGACAACCCGAATCGAATGGCTCAAGCCCTCCAGAATCGGCACTCCGGCACCGATCAAAATACCGAACGTCTTAGCGAACTTCTCCATCAGCGCGCTCAATAAGAGTCCGCCAAAAACGGGGAAACTCAATTTGACATGATCCCATGCCAAACCGCCGCGCTTCGTCTTGAACAGAACCCACAGTCCAAACAACGCCATGAAAACAACTAAAATCACGAACGGAGCCTGATTCACAATAACATGTGATATATTCATAAGAACTCGCGTGGCGAAGGGTAATCGCTGGCCGAATTTCGCATATACCTCCGAGAACATCGGCACCACAACAACCATCAGGAAGATGACCACCGATGTCAAAAAGATGATCGCGACGACCGGATACGTTAAAGCGGAAATCACTTTGCGGCGAGTATCCGAAACGGTCTCCAGATAATCCGATAGCTGCTCGAGAATGACATGCAAATTACCGGAAATCTCCCCCGCATGAACCAACGCCACATAAAGATTCGAGAAAACACCCGGATGCTTCGCTAAAGCTTCGGAAAGCGCATACCCTTTCTTCAGATCGGCGGATGTCTGTACGAGAACCTTCTTAAACCTGTAGTTTCGCTCCTCGGTCAATAGATTTGAAATCGCGCGCTCGATGGTCAATCCAGCCGAAAACATCGTAGAGAGCTGTCGGGTGAAGAAGACAAGCGATTTCAAAGGCACACGGGTACGCCAGCGATAGATCGCCAGTCCAACCTGTTCCGCAACGCTCATTTCATCGATCGCAAGTCCGCCCTTGATTTCTCGCACCGACACAATCTGGTTCGCACCACGCTTGCGCAGAATTTCTATCGCGCTCTCGTAAGTCGAAGCCTTGATATTGTCTTCTTGACGTTTTCCGTCTTTGTCTTTGATTACGTATGCGTAGTTCGGCATGCTTCAGTTGGGTGTTGTTATACTTTAATCAGCCGTTCACGTGCTCGCAGCAGCGATCCGGATTAAATATCCTGAACCGTCACGCGCAGCAGTTCGTGTGTTGTGGTTTCTCCACGGAATATCTTTCGAAATGCGGAATCGCGCAGAGTGGTCATTCCGTTCTCCAATGCCTGATCCCGAATTTCATCCTGATTGGCATTGTCAAAAACAAGCCGGCGAATATTCTGCTTCATCTCAAGCAGCTCGAAAATACCGCTTCGCCCGTGATAACCGGTGTTGCGGCAATGAGCGCACCCGGGACCACGCGAGAATTTCCGACCGTCCAGAAATGCCCGGTCAATACCCAGCGCTTCCAGCTCATTGTCATCCGGAACGTATTCCTCTTTGCAGTGCGGACAGATCTTACGAACCAGACGCTGCGCCATCACAAGGTTCAAGGTCGATCCCGCAAGAAACGGCGGAACTCCAATATCCAGCAGTCGGGTAATCGTGGAAGGAGCGTCATTCGCATGTACGGTCGAGAATACCAAGTGACCCGTTAATGCAAACTTGATCGCGATATCCGCCGTTTCTTCGTCGCGAATTTCACCGATCAGCAGCTTATCAGGGTCCTGTCGAAGAATTGACCGGAGCGCCGCCGCAAATGTCAGTCCGATCTTTGCCTTCGTTTGAACCTGATTGATGCCGGGAACATGATACTCAACCGGATCTTCCACTGTTGTAATATTATCCTCCACGCTCTTGATTTCCTGCAGCGCGGCAAACAACGTCGTACTCTTCCCTGAACCGGTCGGACCTGAAATAATGATCATTCCGTACGGCTGGCGAATCCAGCGACGAAAGATCAGCAGCATGTCATCCTCGAATCCGAGTGTCTTCAAACTGAAAGCAAAGGCCCCCTTGTCAAGCAGACGCATCACGATCTTCTCGCCGCTTACGGTGGGAAGAATCGAAACACGCATGTCGATTTCCTTATCGGCGGTCCTGATGGTAAAGCGGCCATCCTGAGGCAGACGCTTTTCGGCGATATTCAGCTTGGAGAGAATTTTAATGCGGGATACGATACCGGAATGCGACTGCTTCGGCGGCCGCATGGCTTCCTGCAGCACACCGTCCACTCGGAACCGGATGATCAGCCCCTCCTCAAAATTCTCCACATGAATATCAGTCGCGCGAGCCTTGATCGCATCCGACAGCATGAGATTCACAAGCTTGACTACCGGCGCGTCTTCCGTCGGAGCAGCTTTGCTCATGTCTACCATGCTCTCATCGTCTTCATCCGATGGCGCGAAGAACTGAAGATCGCCGATGGCTTCGGTTACCTCACCGCGCTTGCGGATGTTCTCGTACATGGCCTCAATCGCGGCAATGATCGCGCCCGGAGCCGCCAGTTTCGCTTCAACTTGCTTGCGCGTCAGATGCTGAAGTGAGTCGACCGCAACAATATCATCGGGATCAGCCATCGCGACAAGCACAGCCGAATCCGTGAGGCCGACGGGAATCAATTCATTCTCTCTGGCAAAAGACTCAGGCACTAATTCGAGAGCCGACAGATCGCTCTGCATGATCTTCTCTGCCGGAATAAACTCGATCGCCCACTGCTCCGCAAGAGCCCTGTATACTTTCTCCTCAGTGGTAAGACCAAGCGCGATCAACTGCTCACCGATCTTCTTGTGCGAATCCTTCTGACGAGTGAGCGCGTCATTAAGCTGCTGTTGATTAATATGGCCCAATCGGACCAGAATTTCGCCCAGTTTTTCTCGCATATACGGTCGGAACTTCCTGATAATGCAGTTTGATCGTTGGTGATTGTCCGAGATTCAGCTTTCATTCTCGGAGAACAGGAACAGACTTGGAATAGTTTCCGAATCTAAATACAGGCCGGAGCCGGACGTTTCCGGCTCCGGCCTTATCTCATCTCTTTAATGTGGCATAATCCAACACCGAAGTGCTGATGCGTTAATGACGGAAATTGATGTTCTGTGCATCTGAGGCGACCGAATAACCGACAACCTCCGCACTGACTTCTCCCGAAATCTCAGGAATATCCGGCGACGGGAAAATGAACTCATCCGGACTGTTTAGCCAAAGAATCGCCTGTCCGCTCGGATTCGGAGGTCCCGTGAACGCATAACTCGTGGCAAGATTCGGATTCGGAGTAGAAGTCGGCGAACTGAACGGGAAAAGCAGTCCGCGCTGCGCCGTGTAATAAACATATGCGCCGTTAATCAATACGTCATGCTCATCCTGAACCGTTGCGGTGCACTGAATGTTGCAGGGATTCCCCTGCTGAACGAAGTGCCACGCTCCCGGTGCGCAATTCAAGTCGAGTATTCCGCCCTGCAGCGGCAACTCGAACTGAATCGAATCGCGAACATTATTCGCCGTGCGCGCTTTCAGTGTTATCGTATTGAATGTCTGCGGAGATAAGTAGCGAAGGATCGTATAAGCCACACCATCCGCCGAGTCACTGTTGATGTCCTGATTACAGGTCACCACGTTTCGAGACAGGATTTCCGCAGTCGAGGGCGGAAATACGTCAAAGAACACCGAAACGCCACAGCGAACCGGATTCTGCTGCTCATCCACAACCAGGGCGCTGACCTCGAGATCCCAAGCAGCACCGCCGCCATCAACAGCTAATTCCGTCGGATAGATGAAAACATTCGCCGGAGGTCCTGCCACAATTGTAATACCACCATGCTGTACACAGATCGGTACGATCTGTATACTATCCGGCCAGACAACAACACCATCCACACAGGCACGGATCAGTACGGGACCCGGTGTCTGACCCGAATTCAATGTCGCCACTGCCGTACCATTCGCTGTTTGTGTCGAATCCAGATTTCCATGATCATTGATATTAATGCCCCCGCCCGGACTGGCAAGAATCTCAAAACGAACCCAAGTACCGTCTTCGACTTCATTGCCGTTTGCGTCAAGTACCGTCGCCTGAAGCTGAGTCCATTCAATACCACCGGTCCCGGCTGCTTCAAGACTCGGCTCACTGACTGTTAAGTAAATCGAATTCGGCAGGTCGGAACCGATAGAAATCACCGTACTGTCAACGGCAACACCGGCAATCGCTTTAATCTGCGCTTGCCCGGCTTGCGTTCCCGGATTGAAGTTCGTGTTCGCAAAACCGCCGACTGTTTGTGAGATTGAACCGATTGAACCAAGATCAGATTCGAACAGCACTAACTGACCGTCTTCAACATAATTATTGAAGGTATCCTGAACCACCGCCGTAATCGTGATCGGCGTATTGACTTCCGCGGTCAACGGCGCTTCGAGCACAATCCGGCTCGCCCGACCCGGCTGCGGATCAAGAATGATGCGATTGGACAGCACTCCCTGAATCGACGCTTCAATCCACGGTACATCAACACCAGCGGGAATTGTCTTGCACATGATATACATAACCGGAGTCTCAAGATTCCCGCCGACAACTCGCATCGAGTCTGCCGTGAATTCACCGCAGGGGAAACTCGTGAAATGCGCATAGTGACCCATAACCGGAGCGCCGCTTGCATAGCGAGCATCCAGCAGGATTTCGACGGAGTCAATACCCGCGGTGCCGATGACGCTGCCCACGGAAATCTCCACATGTCCTACCGGCTCCGCTTCGTAAACCCAAATCCGCACGGTGTCGGCCAAGCCCCAGGGCGCGTAGCGGGCAACAACCATCGCGGAATCACTGCCTTCCTCATTCGGAATATTCTGCTCACAGAACGTCAGTGTTGCCTTTCCGACGGAATCAGTAAGCGCATACGGCTCAATGGAGCCAATTAATCCCGGCGCGCCAAACCGAATAGTATCGTTAACCATGGCGGCACCGAAAGCATCCTTAAGGGTTGCTGTAATATTCGCTTTCGTTACGCAGCCATCGGCTCTGATGGTGAGAACATCCGTATCCACCGTCAGCGTACCATTAAGGTAAGGTAGTTGTTCAACAAAAACCGTGTCGTGCTTTATCAGGTGCTCCAACGTACCGGCGCGAGCCGTGATAATCGCCTCGCCGAACTGATCATTACTGAACCATTTTGTGCGGGCGATTCCCGAATCATTGGTCGCAGGTAATGGAGCAAGCCGACCCATCGTGCAAGAAACGGGGACCGACAGGTTGGGGATGGCCACGCCTTGGTTATCCGCAACAACCACTTTCACGTCCGAAACCGCTTCCTGTCCGACCGCTGCCTGCAGCCGTTTGGGTGTTACGGTCAGCGTTAACGATCCGACTAATACTGATTGCTCGCGAATCGCCAGATGCCGAGTCGCCGTAACATTGCCGACTGTCGCCGTAAAATCATTGTCGCCTGGTGTTCCAATCGCCGTGAATAACAGATCGACACGGCCCTGTGCGTTAGTCGTGTCTCGCAATTCCGTGTCAAGGAACTCGATGAAACCAAGCTGAGGATTGCTGAGCGACAGCGCTACCCGCTGCCCTTCCATAACATTACCTTGCTGATCACTCACGATGACGGTAATTGTCGTGCTCGCGGAGTCTCCGGGCAGGAACCGCAACGTGTCCGTCAGAATGGAAAGTGTCACTAAACCAACGCCGCTGTTGTCCGTAGTGCCGCCAGTTCCGCTCTTCGTGTTGTCACATCCAATGCTCACTACTAAAAGCAGTGAGAGAAGGAATACTGCTGATGCCCAGCTGAAGTTTTTCATTCTCTTCTCCATGCTCCCTCCTGTAACCTTTTTGTTTGGGAATTTTTTCTCGGACCGATCGCAAATTTCTAAAGAAACTTCCGATTGATCGGGAAATCAGGCTACTTGAACAGAGCGAGTCATTTACTTACATTTTGAATAACCAGGGCTAAGGTCGCGAGTTGGGCCGTCACCGACACCACATCCTTAAACCTCTCCCAGTTCGTTGTTTCTGGTTTAGACGGTATGAATATCAAATCCCCCGGATCGATCGTCACATTCGTGCCGTATCGTATCTGCGAACCGTTGCTGGCTTTAATCACCACGGTGCGGTTCTTCCAGCCGCCGGGATTCGTTCCTCCGGCAACTCTCAAGTAATCATTTAATCTGCCGTTCTCAATCCACGGAACTTCACCGCCATGATTAACATAGCCCAGCACACGAACACCTAACGGCGACGCCGGAACTTCCAGGCAGTCTCCATCAAAGAGAATCACATCCGAAGGCGAAGGCTCGCCGTTCCCCGACAAATCGATGACGACCGTTCCATAGTCCCATCGCGCAAACTCCGCGGCAAGCTCCGGATCAGCCGGATACGCAGGCTTCGCACTTGTCTGCGTCATGAACAGCGATACTCTGAACCGCTCGTTTGCTGTCAGGTCCGTTTCTTTTTTTCGCACCAACCGAGCCGAATTCCTTGCGGCAGCGTCCGTGAAACCGCCGGCTGCCTCCAGCACTTCGGCAAGCGTCGTCACCCCGTTGACAATCGGATATCCGCCCGGTCGCATTACCTGACCGGATACGGTCACCGATCCTTCCTTCGATGTATCAGGCAGACCGCAAATGTAAACTCTATCACCCGGCAGCAGGCTCACTTTGAGTTCTTCGGGATCATTCAGACTGCAAGCACGCGGCTCATCCGAGTTCCTTGAACAAATCTTGATCGCCGTTCGATCCGCACTCGGGGTCAAACCGCCGGCAAGTACGATCGCATCGCTCAGATTGTCATCTTGAGCGTACTCGAACAAGCCGCCGCTGAAAACCTCTCCGAAGACTCCAATCCTATCATGTGTCTCATCCGGATAAGGAACATAGACCGTCATGCCGTCCGTCAAATACGGATTCGCATCAAGCTTTCCACCGCTCAGGAACAACTGCATGTCGGCTTCTCCAATCGTCAGCCCCGCCTGATTCCGCAATTCGATCCGGCGCTGCGAGGCAAGAATGGTCCAGGCGGTATCCCCGCGACTGAAATCCCGTTCTCGCTTCAGCCCAAAGGCGGCAACAATCGCATCCGATACTCGCGCGGTCGCCGGCAAAATATAGGTGCCCGGAACATTTACCTGCCCGGTAATATGGACTCGAAAGCGGCGAGGTTCGACTAAGGTTACCGTTAAGGCGCCTTTCTTAAAGGAACCCCCGACGGCTTCCGCAATCGCCTGCTTGGCTTCCGTCAAAGTCATATCCGCAATATTCACGGACCCGATAAGCGGCAGCACCAACTCACCTTCCGCGCCTATAGTAGCAGAATACTCCGTATACGCCGGTTTCCAGAAATAGACCTTGAATTTATCTCCGGGACCTACCTTGTATTCATCAGGATTAATCGGTCCTTCAAAGAACGTCTGCTCAGCCACGTCTTGAATCGGAAGAGTCCCGAAAAGCCGCTCAAGCTGAGTCGATGAAGCAGATTCACCGATTGTAAGCGCTGAATTCTGCCCGGCACAAATCTGAGTTATGCAGAGCAGAAACAGACTTAAGACTAAAAGTAATCCAGACCTCCGGCGCGACGAGTTAGTCCGACGGACCAATCGCTTATCAGTTGTCTTTCTGGTCATTGATACCCGGCATAAACTTGTCTTGCACCTCCATTACTCGTGGGGGAAGAGAGAGTGAATAGCCAGTGCCAAGAATATGGGGTGTCACTTGAATGATTAAATCAGTTTTACGCGTAGACGATGCTTTATGACGAAAGAGCGAGCCCAAAAACGGAATATCTCCAAGGAAGGGAACACGCTCCGTCTTCTCGGAAGACTCGACACCAAGCAAACCGCCGATAACAACCGTCTCACCGTCACGCACGCGAATCGTCGTGGCGGTCGTGCGGCGTTTGATCCACGGTACTTGGGTATCCTGTGATTCGATAAACTGGAAAATCGACGAAAGCTCAGGGGCAATCTCAGTCGTGATATAGCCGTCACTGTTGATCTTCGGCCTGACATGCAGCTTTACACCTACGATCGCCTGATCGATCTGTACCTGGCCGCCCACACCGCCGCTGCGAGCGACATAGGGGATTTCATCGACAATCTGAATCTCAGCTCCTTGATTGTTCAGTGTCGCAATCGAGGTATTGGCCAGCACCTCGGCACGGCCCTGCTTCAATAACAGATCGAGTGCCAATTCGAAAGCCGAGACCTGCTTGGACCAATAGCCCATGCGACGAGTCTCCAACGGGTAAAACGGCATCTGATTCGGAACCCGCCCGCGCTGCGACGGATCCAAACCGGTCAGGTTTGTGATCCCTTCCGCATCCGTCCGGTTTCCATAAGCGTCAACGGGCGATTCAACGATGACCGTCTGAATATTCGAAAGACGGTTCCAGTCGATTCCCAACGCTTCCTCGCCTTCAACCGCGACTTCGATCATCCGACACTCAAGCACAATCTGCAGCGGAGGAATATCCACTTCCTCGATGACGCGACGAATGTCCGCTATAATCTTCGGACTCGTAATCAACAACAGCTTGTTGCCGATTAAGTCAATGGTGATCCTCGCATTGAAGCTTCCAAGCATTTCAGCAACAGATTCCGCATCCGTATACTGAAGATCCACTACATAAGAGGTAACACCGACTTGGGCTTTTAAATCCTTCTCATCCGCAACCAGAAAGGAATTACCGACAATCTCATAAGACAACCCCGCCGCGCGAACCACCAGATTCATGGCCTGCTCGATGGGTGTGTCTTTGAGGTGAATCGAAATCCGCTCTTCCTGATTGACTTGAGGACCGGTAACGATGTTGTAGCCGCTCTTGTCGGCTAAAATTGACAATACGGACGGAAGAAACGCATCATCCGCATCGATGGTGACCAGCCTGGAAAGACCATCGCTTTCGGCTGAGGTTGTTTGCGCGACTGCCGGCGAGATTGTAAAAATCTGCAGCAGAGCGAGTACAAGAACCAGCGTCAGGGCGCCGGTTGCGGCAGAGCGGCCCGATGCGTCGGACGCGCTGTGCCGTCGTGGTCTAAGTTGCATTGCAAGACTCAACAGGCTATACCCTCTTCGACAAATATGTTGGCGGCAATTTTTTTGCATTTCGTGTATTTAGCTCCCTCGAGCGCTTAATAGTTACGACCGCTCGATATTGAGGTTTTTCTCTCAGATACTTCTCCTTCGGGCGCGGATTCATTGACCAGAACCAGCTTCGAACCATCCTTCATGAGAACAGCTTCCTTGGCAGTAATCTGCTGCACGAGAAATCCATTGAAAATATCGCCTTCATGAATGATATGACTGCTTCCCATAAACTTGACGATGGCGCTTGGATGATCGCTCAGTACGGTGCAGGATAGACGCATGCGTCCGCGCTGCTCAAGCGTTTCCTTCAATCCCAAACTGGCCAAGAACGTCTTCGACTGAATGGCTTTCGTCAAGTCCAGCGGGTCACTCTCTACATCGGTCTCATAGAGGATTCGTTCATTCAGATCCTTCTCGAGCGTGTTCACCGTCTCCTTCAACTGCTCATCTGTGCCAAGCACAATGCTCTTCTGCTTGAACGTCTCGACTTGCTTGGAAATGCGGTAATCACTGTAGCCGATCCAAATCATGCACATTATCAGCAGGGCAATTAATATACCCCACAATACATTTACACGGTGTGCCATAAGTTTTTAATGACCTCGGCTATCTTTGCTTTATCAGAGTTAATGTGGAAAGAGTAAGCGCCACCGGTCTTTTATCCATCTTCCCCTCTTTGGCCCACGTCTGGAATTGCTTCACCGTGCTGCTCAGCTCAAAATCCTGCATCGTGACCAAACGATTGCTCTTTTCCATGTCATTTAAAAAATCCACCAGCGATGCATAGCTGGTAACAAGCTCCATATAATAAGGAACCCGGATATGATCCGCAAAATTGCGGCGATTCCCCGGCTCAATGCGCACTAATTCAATATCATGCTCGCGAAGTAAATCCGTCAACTGATCCATGAACGGCAGTGACGCATCCTCCGCAAGCGAATCACGCGCCGATTGAGCAAGATTCCCTTCAATCAGCTTCGTAACCTGCTTTAATTCGCCCGCAATGATCTGAGCCGCAATCAGCTTCTCGTTCTCTTTCAGAATCGCGATATCCAACTCGCGAATCTTCGCCGGCTTCGGCTTGTAAACATATTCCTGAAAGTAGTAAAAACCGCCCGCAACGATCAGGAATACTATCAACGCTGTTATTGTTTTTCTCATTTGCGCAGTATTTCCTTATGGTTTACGAGCCTGTGCCCGGTATAAGCGTTCGCTGTTCTCTTCGCTGCGTGCGCTTCGCTTCAGGATCACGCGTCAGACAGTTCACCGAAAACAGCAACACGTCCTGATCCTCCACGATCTTGCGAACCGATTGATCAAACTTGATATCGAACATGCCCGACCGGAAATCCGGAGTTGTCTTCAGAAGTTCGATGAACTTAGAAATGATTTCAAACTCCTTCTGGGAAGAGTCGATCATGGCAATGCACTTGATCTTGAATGTGTTCTGCTCGTATTCAAGACCGGTGATCGCCATCCCGGCCGGCATTAGATCCGTAAGCACTTCCAGACGTTTCGCCCAAAGAAACCGCTCCTTCTCCAACTTCGCCAGCGCCATGACGTCGTCCTTTGAGACATTCGTGCCTTCCCGCTTCAAACTGTCAAGCTCGTACTTGATCTGATCCAGCTTGGCCTGCCGGTTGGCTATCTCATGATTAACGGCCTCATTCTGTGCCCAGGTCAGACCGCCCAGGACAATGAAGATCAGCACCATAAGTAAAAGGAGTAGGAACGAACGCCGTTCCTGCTTCTTATGCTTAAGGACTAATTCCCCTTCGCCCTTGTTTAAGTTGATTGTGAATTGTCTTACCATACTCGCCGATGCACCGCCTTCGTATTCAATTCGGATAGCTGGCTATCTCTGTGATTTGCGGATGTCGAATTTCGATTAGTAAATTGCGTGGGCTCGCGCCGCCAAACCTACCGCCGCCGCAAACTGCGAACGATTCTTGACGTCCGGCGCTCCATCCATCGCGGAAAATGGATCATAAGCTTCCACGGGTACACTGAATTTGGCTGCCAAGGATTCACACAGCTCTTCGCTTTCAGCAGGACCGCCTAACAACACAAACTTCACGAACTGTGCCTGCCCCGTTTCCTTCACATAATAGCGCAGAGAACGGTTGATCTCGTCGTTGAGTTTCTCCAAAGGCGTCTTGTCCCGCAAGCTTAAAGCACCCGTCTGCTGCGCGACCTGCTCTTGCTTCGCCTCGCCGCTCAAACCCTTCGTCCGTTTCAGCTCTTCAGCCTCCCCGAAAGAAACATCGAATGTCTTCATGATCGCATCCGTGAACATGAATCCACCGACCGGAAGATCACGGCTGAAAAACATATCCTTGCGCCCAAGAATTACCATGGTCGTGCGGCGGGCGCCCAAATTCAGAAATACCACCACCCCTTCATCCGGCAGTTCCTTCGTCGCAATGTAGGAATTTACCGCCGCAAGCGGCTCTAAATCCACCACACCCGGCTTTAATTCCAACTCGCGAAGTACATCGAGGTGCGCGTCAAAGGTCCGCTTCGTCGTCGCCGCTACCAGCACGCGAAGCTTATCCATTTCCCGCTGATCCTCACCCAGCATCATATAATCCACCAATGATTCACTGCCATCCAAAGGCAAATGCTTCCTGGCCTCGGCGATCACCGATGAATTCATCTCCTCTTCTGGAAGCTGCAATGTCCGCAACTCCTTCGTCGCCATATTGGACCCGCTTAAACAGGTTGCCAAATGCGAAATGGAACGAGGACGAATTCCAAGTTCCTGAAACATTTCCAGAATCAACGGCACGACCGCGGCCTTCTTCGGACCATCCGCGTCGTACTTCTCCTTGCCGGAATAAATATCCCGGCCAATCGCTTTCACAAGCTTCTGATGGCCATGACCGGCCTTCTCAGCGACGACCATCTTTACGGCATGAGAGCCAATATCGAGGCCGACTCGAAGATTTGATTTTAATCCAAACACATCTGCTCCTTATGCAGGAGTAATCGGGAATTATTGGTATCTGCTTTCACTATTGGTGCGTCTCTCAAATGCTGCGCAGACCGTTACGGGGGGTGTGCACGATGTTTCAGTCATTCCCGACCCGGAAGAATCCGCTAAGGATTCTCCCGCGTCGACTGACTTATGAGGTGAGTCCTGACCTGTCGGGAAGAGACTCGCGGAACCCGCGCGAGTCCGGGACTCCCGATCGACTATCTTAGAGATCTGGCGCGATCTCGCTTCTCAATTAATTATAACGAACGCGGATATCATTCCGAATAGCCTGCTGCTCTTCAACCGCCTGACCCCACTGTACGACGTCAAACAAGGCCCGCCCCGACTGGTCAACCGCATCAAAGAAACAGGGCGGCCGGTGAAGAACAAACCGGTCATCGTAAGCGTAAACCTTCAGGTAGCCTGTGCCGCCTTGGTTCGATCTGTGAACATA
>JAHIZR010000270.1 GCA_018814465.1 bacterium
GCGGGACTCTCGATATTCGTTGGCAGCAGAGTGGTCGGAATATTTTTGCTGCTGCCGATTGGTCTCTTGCTGCGCTCCCGCAAGGAAGAAAGTGCACCAACTGATCATCCGAACTTCCGCCGCGGCGATCCCATCGAACCGAAATAACCTCTACAAATCTGTAAGAACCCGAGCACGGTGACTCGCCGAACCGGGCGTCCCCGCCCGATCGAAACGATTTACGATTAGCCATTACGGCCGGGCGGGGACGCCCGGCTCGGCGAAGAAAATATATGACAACAAAGACAAAAGCAGACCGCATCTCCTGGGACGAATATTTTTATGGCATCGTGCATCTTGTCGCGGAGCGTTCGGTCTGCCTGCGGCGAAAAGTCGGCTGCCTGATCGTCCGCAATCATCAAATCCTGGCGAGCGGCTATAACGGTCCTCCGGCGGGACATCCGCACCCCGATGAACTGGGCGGCTGTGAACGCGACATCGAGGGCATCAAGTCGGGTGAGCGACTCGAACTCTGTGTCTGCCTGCACGCGGAACAGAATGCGCTGCTGCAGTGCGCCCGCAACGGAGTCGCGGTTGAAGGAGCGGAAATCTACGTCACTGTATTCCCCTGTCCGATCTGCGCCCGGATGATCGCCAACTCAGGAATCAAGCATGTTAAGGTGTTTGGAACTTACCCCGGAGAAGCACGCAGCCGCAGCGTGCTCGAGAAATGCGGAATTGCCATTACCATGCTGGATGTTTCCGGTTTTCGAACCATTTTGACCGGACCTCCCGGCTGGGAAACCGCTGACGAGAAATAGCTAATCCAGTTATAACAAACACATTCAGCCTGAGCGGATACCAATCATCCGCTCCTTTCTTTAGGTCCGTCTTTTGCCTTAAATTTGTTGTTCGAAGAGAAACTCACGAATGATGCTCATGAATAAGAATAAAACCGCAAGTTCACGTTTCGGAATCGCAACATGGCGGTATGTGCTGACCGGGATGCTGCTGCTGATGGTCACACTTCCCGGACATGCCGACACTACTTGGGTTGCCGCCGGATCGGTTTCAGGGATGTGGCACTCGGGCAATAGCCCTTATATGATTTCCGAAGGGGATATTGAGCTTCCGGCTGACTCTTCACTTATTATCTTAGAGGGTGTTGAAGTAAATTTCGCCGGAGCGTTCACATTCCGTATTTACGGTCGGCTGGATGCCGAGGGGACTGAACAGGACTCCATCTTTTTCAGAAGCGATCCGGCCGTGACTCCCGGCGGCTGGCGCGGACTTCGTTTCAACAATGCTGATGACGCAAGCATCATGAACTACTGTGTGATTGAACGCGGCCGCGCAACCGGTTCCTTTGACCTTCGCTACGGCGGGGGAGTGGAGTGCCAGGCTTGCAGTCCGAGTTTCTCGAATTGCACTTTCCGCAATAATCACGCGAATCTTGACGGAGGCGGCGTCTATACGCGCGAGGGCGGCGCGCCGGTTTTTGAAGATTGTGTGTTTGAATCAAATACCGCCAATAACGGCGGCGGCATCCTCAGCCGCGCGCAGTCCGATCCAGTTTTAGCAAACTGCATTTTTCGCAACAACTCCGCTTTGTCAGGCGGCGGGATCGCCGTGGAAACACAATCTGAAATGTCGATCACGAATTGTCTGTTTGAGGGAAACAGCGCAATGCTGGGGGGCGGCTTGGCCTGCATACGGGGTACGGCGAATTCCGTTCTGACAAACTGCGCTTTCGTCGCCAACAGCGCCGACAGTTCCGGTTCCGCCGTCCATTTGAAATACACCTCAAGCCTTTTGCAGCACTGTGTATTCTATGAAAACGAAGCTAACGGCGCCAATGGCGGAACCATTCTGGCCGATACGACCAGCGCGCGAGTATACAACTCAATTATTGCCGGAAGTATTGACGGCTCCGGCATTCAATTGAATAACGCCAGCGGCTTGACGATCGCCGGCTGTAATTTTTATGATAATGAGGGTGGAGTCTTCAGCGGTCATGCGCTTGCCGGTTTCGGCATCCCGACTCGCGTAAATCTGAATTTCGATTCCTGTGATGTTCACTTCAATATCTTTAGTGATCCCCGCTTCGTTCAACCGGAAACAGGCGACTTCCATCTCACTGGAAACAGCCCCTGCATTGCGGGCGGCGTCAATGATCTTGATTTCCCCGCTGACTTGGAAAACAACGTCCGTCCGCTGCCGTCGAATACTTTTCCCGATCAAGGTTTATTTGAAAGCACATCCGGCGGACCGCTGCTGTTGTGCGGCGCGTTAAGCGGCACGGTGGCACCGGGAGAATATGCGGTGATCTGCGACTTGCTGGTGGAAAACGGCGA
>JAHIZR010000271.1 GCA_018814465.1 bacterium
ACGTCTTTTTTGACGGCCCTCCGGGAACCAACGGCGTCCCCCATATCGGTCACATGATGCAGTCGGCTCTGAAAGATCTCTGGCCCCGCTACAAGACGATGCAGGACTATCGCGTGCTGCGCAAAGCCGGATGGGATACGCACGGCCTCCCCGTCGAGATGACCGCCGACAAGGATCTCGGCTTTAAATCCAAACTTGACGTCGTCAAATACGGCGAACAGAAATATATCGACCACTGCCGCAAGACCGTTTTCCGCTACAAGGAAACCTGGGAAACCGCCATTCGCCGCAGCGGCCGCTTCGTGGATCTGGAAAATGCCTATGCCACCTTCCGGCCCTCCTATATCCAATCCGACTGGTGGACGCTGAAACAAGCTTGGAATCTCGAGTTGGAAGGCGAAGCCCGCGAGCGCGTAATCGCGCTGGGACAATCTCCCAAATATCTCTATCGCGATTATCGCATCATGGCCTACTCCCCGCGCACGGGAACCACCCTCTCGAATTTCGAAGTCGCGCAGGGCTACAAGGACGTCACGGATCTTACTCTGTATGTGAAATTCCGCGTCAAAGGCGAGGCGAATACCTACCTGACGGCCTGGACCACGACCCCGTGGACACTCTTTTCCAATCTGGCTATCGCGGTCGGTTCCGATATCGAATACGTGACCGTTGAACTACTGGAAGATACCAATGCCGGCAAAGCCGGTGAAAAGTGGATTCTCGCCGCCGCTCGTCTCGCCGCTCTCGAACCGATGATCGGAAAATATCGTATTGTCGGTTCACCGCAACTCGGACGCGCGCTCGCCGGAATCGCCTACGAGCCGATGTGGGAGTGGCTGAATCAATACGCCGCTCCAAGCTACGGTGGCGGCAAACCGAACGCCTGTTACGTGATCGCAGATGACTATGTCACCACCGCCGACGGGACGGGACTAGTTCATCTGGCCTATTACGGCGAGGACGATTTCCGTATTTTACGCAAGAATGGCATCCCCCTTGTCCTCTGTGTTGACGGTGCCGGCCTGATCGAGGAGTATGCGACTCAATTTGCGGGCCGCTGGTTCCGCGATGAGTCACTGGATGTGGACATTCTCAAGGCGCTCAAAGCGAAGAATCTGCTCATCGAAAAAGAGAAGTACGAACACGCCTACCCCTTTGACTATCGCACTGGCTCGCCCCTGATGTACTTCCCCCGCCCGGCGTGGTTCATTCGCACGACCGAACTCAAAGACATGATGATTCGCGCGAATCGCGAAATCGGCTGGAAACCTGATCATATTCGCGATGGCCGCTTCGGCAACTGGCTCGAAAACGTGCAGGACTGGAATGTCACTCGCGAACGCTACTGGGGCAGCCCGCTTCCTGTCTGGCGCACTGAAGATGGAAGTGAATCCGTTTGTTTCGGCAGTATCGCGGAGCTTGCTGATGCCTATAAGAAAGCGCACGGCAAACCGCTTCCAGAGGACTTCGATCCGCACAAACCGCAGATTGATTCCATTATCCTGAAAGCCTCGGATGGCCGCGAAATGCGCCGCGATAATTTCGTCCTCGATAGCTGGTTCAATGCGGGTCTCATGCCTTGGGGGCAATGGGGCTATCCCTCCGAGCCCGGCTCACCCGAACAGTTCAAGGCGCAGTATCCCTGCGATTTCATCTGTGAAGGACTCGATCAAACTCGCGGCTGGTTCTATACCATGCTGGCTTGTTCCTGCTTGATTGCCAAAGCTAAAATGCAGGAGTACGCACGCAGCAGCGACGAAACCGCGAAGAAATTCTGGTCCAATCCTGTTAACTGGTCCTCCTATAAAAACTGCATCTGCACCGAACTCGTCCTCGATCACACCGGCCAGAAGATGTCCAAATCGCTGGGCAATGTCGTCGATCCGATGGAGCTCTTTGAGAAATTCGGCGCCGATCCCGTCCGCTGGATCTTCTACTCCTCCAATCCGTGGAATGCCAAGCGGTTCGGTGAAGAGGAAATCCGCGAGGGGGTTCGTGCGGTTATTCTCCCCCTCTGGAACTCCTACTCTTTCTTTGTCACCTATGCTCTGATTGATAACTGGACTCCCGCTGCGAACGCGAAAATCCAGCCGACACAGATGGATCGCTGGATTCTCTCGGAATACTATCGTTTGATCGATGAAGTTATTACCAATCTCGATCAATATGAAGTCGCTCCGGCGTCAACTGCGATTGTTCGTTTTCTCGATCTGCTGACCAATTGGTATATTCGCCGCTCCCGCCGTCGTTTCTGGAAATCCGAAAGCGATATAGACAAGGCTACAGCGTACGCGACCCTCTATCAGGTTTTGGTTGGTTTAACCCACATCCTGGCACCCTTCTTGCCATTTATGACTGAGTTCATTTATCAGAATTTGGTCCGGTCCTTTGACAAGAATGCTCCAGAGAGTATCCACTTAGCCGCCTACCCTCGGGCAGATGCGTCAAAAAGAGACAAAGATCTGGAAGCGAACATGGAACACGTTCGCACGGCGGTCACGCTTGCCAGATCCATCCGGCAGGAAAAGAATCTGAAAGTGCGGCAGCCTCTGACCGCTTTAACATGGGTCATTAAAGACGAGGATGCCGGCAAGAAACTCGCGGACTTTTTCCCGGTCATTGCCGAGGAAATCAATGTCCGCGAAGTCAATATCATTCATAATGATGAAGAACTCGTCGAACTCAGCGCTCTTCCGAATCTAAAATTGCTCGGCAAGAAAGTCGGCAAGAAGATGATTGATGTCTCGAACGCGATCAAGGCGCTTGATACGGAGACGCTGCGCGCTGTTGAGGCGGGAAGCACGGTCAGGATTGATGAATTCGAACTGACCGCGGACGACATTATTATCAAGCGATCCGAGAAGCCGGGGCTGGCCATTCAATCCGATCAGGGCATGACGATCGCCTTAAATACGAACCTGACTCCGGAATTGATCTCCGAAGGTCTGGCGCGCGAGGTCGTACACCATATCCAGAACCTGCGCAAAGAAAGCGGATTTGAAATAACGGACAGGATTCAGTTAGCCCTGAGTTCTGATTCTGAAACATTGAGAGTTGCAATTGAAAGTTTCAAAGATTATATTTGCCGCGAAACCTTGGCGCTTGAATTGTCGTTGAATGAAACAACCGGTGGAACCGAGCTGAAAACCGGAGACCATATTTTCGCCGCAAAAATTCGGCGTGTGGAAACTCCCTCTGCTTAATCACAAGGACGGATGCCCAATGGCTGCTGCTACATCCAAAACAAAGTCAAACGAGAAGAAACCTGTCAGGAAGCGCGCAGCTTCTGTAAAAACTGATACTCATATGAGCAAGCAAGAAACACAGACAACCGTGAATCCCGGGGATCAGAAGTGGCCCAGCGGTCCGCATCCCACTCATTATTCTCCGGAGTGGAAAGAATACTTCCGCGAGATCATCATGCAAAAGCGCGAAGAAATCATGCACGAGTTGGGCTACCTGAAGGAATCCTCGCTTGAAATGACAACGGAATCTTATTCGGGTGACACGTCCACTTACAGCCTGCATATGGCCGATCAGGGTACGGACGCTCAAGAACGCGAAAAGGCTTTCCTCTTTGCCAGCCGTGAAGGAAAGATGCTCAAACTGCTCGATCAGGCCATTGAACGCATCAATGCCGGCACCTACGGCTATTGTCAGGCGACGGATGAACCGATTGAATTCAAACGTCTGGAAGCAATCCCTCATGCCAAGTATTCCGTGGCGACCAAGAAAAAAATGGAAGAAGCCAAGAATTCCGAATGACGGACGACACTGCTGCGGCACATAGAGTATGGCCATGGTATACCGCGCTCATTGGTATCATCGTACTGGATCAATTAACCAAGTATCTGGTACGGGCAAATCTGAATCTGCATGATTCGATTCCTCTGCTCGGTGAAGAGCTGCTGCGGTTGACTCACGTTCAGAATCCCGGGATCATTTTCGGCCATACCTTCATTTCATTGCCTCTGCTCTTGGTTTTCGGATGGACCGCCTCGCTTGTGTTGGCGGTTTATCTCTTTCGGCTGGTGCGCCGTCACGACCCTCTGCGCTGGCCCGTACTGCTCTTTCTGGCCGGCGCCATCGGCAATTCCATTGACCGCACGCTTTTCGGCACGGTGACTGATTTTATCGACGCCGATTTCCCTGATTTCATTATGGATCGTTGGGCTGTATTCAATGTCGCGGACTCCTGCGTGACCGTTGGAATCACGCTCATGATCTGGATTACTTTTTTGGAGTATGGTCGACACAAAAACTCGTCCGCTCCTGCCCATGAGCAACTCTCCGACACTCCCAATTCCATATCAACTCAAGACTGCGCCGGGTCAGCATCCGGTTCGGATTGACCGTTATCTCCAGCAAGCTCTCCCTTCGATTTCTCGCAATAAAATCCACGAATTGATCGATTCGGGGCTGGTCTTTCTCGACGGCGAAATTCCTCGGAAATCGCAGAAAATCAGCGGCGATCAGTTGATCGAGATTCACTTTCGCGAGCAGCCCCCTTCCGACATTCTCGCGGAAGCGATCGCACTCGATATCTATTACGAAGACGCGCACCTGCTCGTGGTCAACAAACCCTCCGGCATGGTTACGCACCCCGCTCATGGCAATTTCTCGGGAACGCTGGTCAATGCCCTGCTCCATCATTTCGGACAGGCGAACGCCGGCCATAATATGCGGCCGGGAATCGTGCATCGGCTGGATAAAGGCACTTCCGGCTTGCTTGTCATCGCCAAAAACGACTACGTGCATCGCAAATTGACCGACCAATTTGCCGCTCGCGAAGTCAAGCGCGAGTATCGCGCTGTCGTCTGGGGCAAAATTCGCGCGAATGAAGGGATGATCGAAACCCAATTGGGCAGGCATCCCGGCGACCGCAAGCGCTTTGCGGTGGTCCGCAAGGGCGGTAAGCACGCTGTCACGACTTATCAGGTCATCGAGACCTTCCGGGACACCTCTTATCTGGCTCTCCATCTGAAAACCGGACGAACCCACCAGATTCGAGTCCACTTGCAGCATCAGGGGAATCCCGTCTTCGGAGATGATTCCTATGGGGGTAAAATGAAGCGCATCAGCGGATATCCGGGAGCCAAGAAGAAATTCTATACGGACCTTGTCAACAGCCTCGATTACTTCGCGCTCCATGCCCGCACTCTGGGCTTTGTGCATCCGATTGAAAAGAAAACCCTCGAATTCGAGGCAGACCCCCCAAGAAAATTTCTTAATGTATTGAATAAACTGAGAATGGATGCAAATTCAATGCTTGACAACAATTGAATTTTCACCTATATTAATGATCTTGGTGAAATTGCATCCTCATACACTTTTCTAAATAAAGCATGAAATCCGTTCGTACTCGACTAATCATAGTCCTCATACTGATCGCGGGAGGAATCTATTATCTCTTCCCGACTTACAAGTATGACAAGCTGACGACTCAGGAAGAAACGCTCATTACCGAGCTTTCCGAAACGTCACGGATCCCCCTCAACCGATTAGCGCTCGAAGTCTATCGGAACGATGTGGATCTTCAAGGAGAAATTGAAGTCTCCACTCTGGACGACGCAGCCAAGCTTAAAGCCATCGAGCAGTTGAACTATCTGCGCGGTGAATTTGCCGCCGAAATCCAGAAATACCGTCCGAACGCGATCAAGCTGGGTCTCGACCTTCAAGGTGGCATGTACCTCGTCCTGGAAGTCGATATCCTCGATCAATTGCGCAAAGGCGCTTCGATCGAAGATGAGACTCTCATTCGTATCTTGGCTGAGCTCGAAAAGCTGACAAACGAGCAGGATGTGGATATTTTCAGAACCCTGGGAGCTTTGGCGGCGCGTGAAGGAGTCTCGCTCAACCGCTACTGGGGAGAACCCGGCCAATCCGATGCCGACATTCTCTCCGATCTGCAGGAGATGACGGAAGACGCGATCGATCGCGTTCTGGAAATCCTGCGCAACCGAGTCGACCAATTCGGCGTTTCCGAACCGTCCATCAGCAAACTGGGCACCCGCCGGATTGCTCTTGAGCTTCCCGGTGTGAAAGATCCGCTTCGCGCTCGTGAACTTGTCGGCCGTACGGCCTTGCTCGAGTTTAAGCTGCTGGCGGACGTCGATCGCACCGGCAGTATTCTCACCAAGCTCGACAATGCGATCGCCGGCGTTGACACGGCGGAAGTCGACACAACGATCGCCGATACTCTGCAAACCGCCGCTGCGGAAACGGCGGCTCCTGACACGGCAAAGGAACTCGCGCAGGATACCGCCGCCGCTGATACCGGGGTCATCGCCGCTGAAGAACTCTTCGGCGAAGATATCACGGATCTCGCGGCAAGTGACACGATCGACGCGGAGCATCCCTTGCTGTCATTAATGGTCGGGGGAACGTCGGATATTCTGGTCCCCTCTGAACACCGCAGCAAAGTCATACGCTACCTGAATACCCGTGAATATCAAAAGCTGATTCCGGGAGATGTTGAGTTCCTCTGGGGCAGCAAGGAAGTTAACAATCTGGGCGATGGCAAGGAATACTGGCGGCTCTATCTTGTCAAAAAGCAATCCGACCTGACAGGATCGAAGCTCGCCGATGCCCGCTCCACGATTGGCAGCGGCTACGATCCGGCTCAAGCCGGCAAACCCATTGTCCAGATGGAATTCACTCGCGAGGGAGGTCGCATCTTCTCCCGCGTCACCGGCGCGAATGTCGGCAAGCGGCTCGCGATCGTGCTGGATGAAAGAGTCTATATGGCTCCCAATATTCAGGATAAAATCTCCGGCGGATCAGCGATTATCACGGGTCTGGATGACATGGGCGAAGCGCGCGATATCGCCATCGTGCTGCGCGCCGGCGCCCTCCCCGCCCCGGTTCAAATCGTCGAAGAAAGAACGGTGGGCCCATCGCTGGGAAATGATTCGGTCGAAGCCGGCAAGACCAGCCTTACCCTCGCCTTTCTGGCTGTAACACTGTTCATGCTGCTCTATTACCGTGCGTCCGGCGGCATCGCCGACGTGGCAATGATCCTGAATGTTTTCCTGCTGCTGGCGATTCTGGGAATGTTCCAGTTTACCCTGACGATGCCCGGTATCGCCGGTATTATCCTAACTATCGGTATGGCGGTGGACGCGAACGTCTTGATTTTCGAACGTATCCGCGAAGAGCTTAAACTGGGCAAAACGGTTCGCGCGGCAATCGATCAAGGTTTTGCCCGGGCAATTATCACGATTATCGACGCGAACATCACGACCGCCATCGCCGGTATCGTCCTCTTGATTTATGGAACCGGTCCAATCAAGGGATTTGCGCTTACCCTGACAATCGGTATCTGTGTCAACCTATTCGCCGCAATCGTATTCACTCGTATGGTCTACGATATGTTCACCTATCGGCGTCAACTTAACTCCCTAAGCATCTGATGCTCCAGTTCTTCAAGAAAACCAATATCGACTTCATCTCACGCCGCAAGGCGGCAATCCTCTTCTCCGCGACGATTATTATCGCGGGACTGATTGTGATGATCATCAATGGACCCAAGTGGTCGATTGACTTCCAGGGCGGCTTGGAAATCCAAATCCGTTTTCAGAATGATGTCTCGGATGGCGACATCCGCGCCGCGTTGACCGGCATTGAGATCGGCGAAGTCAAGACCGTCACCGGTCTGGGACAGAAGGAAGACTTTCTCATCCGCACCAAGGAAGAGGGCGACTTTGCCGAACTGCAGCGCCAGATTTCGGATAAGTTAGATGCTGCTTTTGCCAGTAATCCGCATGAGATTCGCGGCGTCGATGTCGTCGGTCCCAAAGTCGGTCAGGAACTCCGCCGGCAGGCGATCATCTCGGCGATCGTGGCAATGATTCTCCTCGTCATCTATATCTCGTGGCGGTTCGAATTCAAGTTCGCTGTGGGAGGCGTGATCGCGCTCCTGCATGATGTTTTGGTGACGATGGCCTTCTTCGCATTCTTCGGCTATGAATTCAGCCTGTCCGTACTCGCGGCCTTCCTAACCCTGATCGGATTCTCGCTGAATGACACCATTGTTATCTACGACCGTATTCGTGAGAATCTGAAAAAGCTTCGTCAGATTTCGCTCGCCGAAATCATGAATCAAAGTATTAATGAAACGCTCTCGCGCACGATAATCACTTCACTGACCGTCTTCCTGACAATTCTGGTGCTCTTTATTTTCGGAGGACCGGTGCTGCGCGGATTCAGCTTCGCGATGCTCGTTGGCATCCTTACCGGTACCTATTCATCCGTGTTTATCGCCGCTCCCGTTGTGCTGGAGTGGAGCGAGCGCTCTGCCTTGAAGGGCAAAAAACGCTGATATTTTCCGCTTGACGTTTCCCGGCCTCGCGGAAGCGGGGCCTTTTTTTGGAGATTCAAAACGTGGTAACCTTAGTACTCGGCGCCCAATGGGGCGATGAAGGCAAGGGCAAGATCGTCGACTTCCTCGGTGAGGGAGCCGACGTTGTGGCGCGCTTTCAGGGCGGGGCGAATGCCGGTCACACCATCATTCGCAATGGCGAGAAGTTTGTGCTGCACCTGCTCCCGGCGGGAATCCTTCGCTCAAATACGGTTTGTGTGATCGGAGCCGGCGTGGTCGTCGATCCCGTTGCCCTGATGGATGAAATCCGGCAGGTTGAAGCCGCCGGGATTAGCCTTAAAGATCGCCTCTTTGTCAGTCATCAGGCCCATCTGATCATGCCGTATCACAAGCTGCTTGATCAGATATCTGAAGCTCGCTCCGACCGCAGGAAAATCGGCACCACCGGCCGCGGCATCGGTCCCGCCTATGTCGACAAGTTCTCGCGTGTCGGCATTCGTATTGTCGATCTCTTGGACCGCGAGTTTCTCCGCGAAAAAATCCGCGCCAATGTTGAAGATAAAAACCGGGTGCTTTCCAGAATCTACGAAGCCGAAGAACTGAATGTCGATGCCATTGTGGAGGAATACATAGCGTTCGATAAACAGATTGATCCCTACGTTAAAGATGTCTCCGTCCTGCTCGAAGAGGCCATCCGCGGCGGCAGGAAAATCATTCTCGAAGGCGCGCAAGGATCTCTTCTCGACATCGACATGGGCACCTACCCCTTTGTTACCTCCTCCAATCCGACGGCGGGCGGCGCCTGCACAAGTCTGGGCATCGGGCCTCGCAAGATTGACAATGTCATCGGAATCATCAAAGCCTATACGACGCGTGTCGGTGAAGGCCCCTTCCCCACCGAGATTCTCGAGAACGATGGCTCCGATTTGCGCGAAAAAGGCGGAGAATACGGCGCGACAACGGGTCGGCCCCGCCGCTGCGGTTGGTTCGATGGAGTCGCCGCGCGTTTTTCCACACGGATTAACGGGATTGATTCATGGGCGGTCACCAAGCTGGATGTGCTGAGCGGCATGAAGCAGCTGAAGATCTGCATCGCCTATGAAGACGATGAACGGCTCTACAGGCATTTCCCCTCTGATGCCCGCATTTTGTCCGGCATTCGCCCTGTCTATCAGGAATTCCCCGGCTGGGAAGAATCGCTGCAGGGCATCCGGCAGTGGCCTGATTTGCCCCCTGCCGCGCGCGAATACCTTGAATTCATCGAAGACTTCACCGCGACTCCGATTTCCATCCTTTCTGTCGGTCCCGCGCGCGAAGATACTATTGTAAAATAAATCAGGATTCCCTATATTCCGGTCAACTATCTTGAGGGTGTAGCTCAGCAGGTAGAGCACCGCCCTTTTAAGGCGGGTGTCCCGGGTTCGAGCCCCGGCGCCCTCACTAAAAAGTACGACCCGCTTCGTTAAGCGGGTCGTACTTTTCTCTATAACAAGTTTAAGTCTTGCGTCAGCCTTGCCGAAGGGCACGGGCTTTGCCCCGATGAACTTGGATGTACTCTGTGTTTTCAGACAGCAACCTATGTCAGCTCTAAGAAAAGAAGATTTAGAAGCGCAAAAACAGGAAAGGACGATCTTTCATCCGGCTCCCTTGGCGACATTGGAGCCGGAAAAGGGCGCCCATTTCGATCTCTATCTGGCCATCCCTTCACTATCGGGACAGCGCTACGTGCTTTATAAATCCTCTGAGCTGGACCTGACCCGTGAAAAATGCGCCTATTTGCTGGAACGGGGGGTGAAAAATCTCTATATCGCCGATCAAGACGCGCCCGCTTATTTCGAGTTCGTCGATAGAACTCTCGGCGAAAAGCTGACCTCACCCGATACGACTCCGGAGAAACGGTCTCAGATTCTCTATACCACGACTTCCGCGCTGGTCCAGGCGACCTTTAATCGTCCGGACTCCCCCGTGCTGATCCACACCAATAAAACTCTGGTTGAACACACCCTTAAGACGATTGTAAACGATCCCCGCATCGTCCGCACGATGGTCTCCACCTTCGCGCTGGACTATTCACTTTACACCCACTCGGTCAACGTCGCCACGCTGGGCACCGGACTGCTGCTGGAGATGAAGCTCACCGAGCATAAGAATATCACCGACATCGCCTTGGGTTATTTGCTCCATGATATCGGAAAAACGCGCGTCCCCACTGAAGTCCTCATGAAAACCGGCATCCTCACCAAACAAGAGCTGAGCGAGATCGAGCGGCATCCGCTCTATGGAGTCGACTTGATGCAGTCGCATGAAAGCATCGGACCTGCGGCGTTGAGTGTCATCCGTTCGCATCACGAGAAGCTTGATGGATCGGGATACCCCTATCGGCTCACCTCTGATAAGATTCCGTTGGAAACACGCATCTGCAGCGCGGTGGATATCTTCGACGCGCTCACCTCTAATCGTCCCTATAAGAAAGCCATGAGTGGATATGAGACAATTCGATTGATCATGAACCACATGTCGCACGAACTCGACAAGGATATTGTGTCTCAAATGATCCATTTGCTTGGCCCCAAGCGAACTGCCCCTGTTTGACCTGAGCAACCCGTAAAGATTCTGCTCGACTGGCCGATAATAGTCATGAGGAGAGTCTTTTTATGGCAGATCGCAGGAAGTCGCAAAATGGTCATCGCAGCTACAATCTGATTCATCAGATTGAGCTTGACGCATTGCGCAGCCTGACTCCCGTCAATCCCTCCAACTCACTCCAGCTCAAAACTCAAATCACGGAAAGAATACGGCAAGGCTACTATGACAGGTATGAAATACT
>JAHIZR010000272.1 GCA_018814465.1 bacterium
AGCTTACTCGTTATCGGGTAAGCTTTTTCATTTTATTCAGTAAAGTGTTAAACGTGACTTACAGCTCCGGTTTCACAATCTTCACAAACTTATCATCAATACTTGACAAACCAACTCCTATTCCCTTAACTTGTATTTAGCCTATACAAACTTTATTAATGGAGTTAAAGATGAGATTAAGATTATTATTACTCTTTTCTCTATGCTTGCTCACTGACGCATCGGCACAGGATTTTCAAGTCACCGGAGCAACCCTTCAAATGAATGGCTACGTCGCGGCGGATAACAGCTGTTTTCCACCCTGCGCACTCCCGACGCCAACCGAAGATTCTTACACAACGAACACCTACGTTCCCGCGGGACTCGGCTATGATTTCGGTGTCTCGCGGTCGCGCGCTGTTACTGAACCCGGCGATCCCTTCTGCTGCGGAACGCAAGATACATGGGCGAAGTCCAGATGCTTCGGCATGTCCGCCATCGATGGCGACAACACTGATTTCATTACGATCTACTATGGTATCTCCGGTTATAATATCGCCGGAAACGACAACACGTTTGCATGTCGGGCGACGGATACTCTCACTTTCAATATTGTGCTGGACATCACCAATGGACCGAACGGCTTTCCGGTTATCGTAAATTACTCATGGGATCACTTTGCAGGCATCGGCGGCGCGCATGATGACCCCAGCATGGAAGATTTCTGCACGACTCAGGCTCAACTTACCGTTGATTCAGACGGCGAAGTATTGCAAAACCGTTTCGATTTCGACAGCCCGCCTATCGGCGTTTGGGGTTTCAATCGCAAACAGAATCAGTCCGGCTCGTTCAATCGCTTTATCGGAGATCAATTGGTTATTTCCGGTTCCTTCATGCTGGACGTCAACACGATTAGTCCCGATCCCGGCGGACAAACTCTGGACGATCAATCCGGTTCGCAGTGGGGACAGATTCGCCTGAGCTTGGGCACTCCTATCGTTCCCGTTCCGCCGGATTCCTTGTACGCAAGCTGGCTGGAGTTTTCGCTCGATATCGGAAGCGATGCGGAAATGAGCGATCCCACTCCCGAAGGCAATGAAGTCTTCGATCCCGGCGACAGCTATGCGTGGAATGTCCCTCTGCCTATCGGCGGACTGGACGGCATCGAGAATGACGAAGATATGTTCGGACTTGATCCCTTTCCCGTTGCGCCAGACGGTCCGCCGCCCGCCACCGGCGCGCCTGTCGGCAGTGGTTTGAATATCGCCGATGTCGCTCCTTTCTGGTTCGATCTTGATGGCATCGATCATCTTGATTTCGACCTGCTGAGTTTCGGTTACGGTCCCGGCGATCCGCCCATCGGCTATTTCATTTCACCCTGTATCTTCAGCGCGAACAATCTCTATATCTCCTATGACGACGACGAAGCGCCGCTCTATACTTTCGCGACGACAGCGCCAGTCACCGGCTCCTCGGAGTTAGTGCATTCCATCTACGGCACAACCGCCCGGCAGGATGAAGTAATCGGACTGTCCGTCTTCACGAATCTGATTCCGGCGCATGTCTATTTCGAATACCCCTATCTTGCCGAGGACATGCTGAGCCCCGCGCTGTTCCCCAATCCCGATCCTTTCGATAATACCTTCGACGATGACACAGACGCTCTCGACATCCGCGACGGAGCCTGTGCGGTCTATTATTTCTCCGTCGATCATGAAGCGCACTTCGGGTTGAATCCCGGCTCGGTCTTCAAGGATCTCGGCGGCGGGAATTATATTGAAGCCATCAACGCGCAGACGCATCTCGGGCTTCCTCTGGATACCGACGTTGACGCTTTCGAGTTCGCCTGGATTCCCGATTTGACCATTCTCATCCCCGGCCCGCCGGTGCTGGCTCTGCTCTTCAGTGTCGATGACGACGATCCGGCAACACCCTTACCCATGGATGAATCCGGCGGACTCGATCCGGCCATGATCTACGCTTCCTATCTCGACGGCACGCATTTCGCTTTTCTGGAAGCGAACTCGCTGGTTGAGGACGTGGACGCTGTCACCGCCTGGGGCACACCGTTGTTCGCGGGCTATGTCAATCCGGTCACACCATGCGATCCGGTGAACGATCTGGTGATCGCAGTGGATACGCAGAGCGAAATCGTAACCTTAACCTTCTCCGCACCGCAGGATGGGATGTACACAATCTATCAAACAACTAATCCCAATGCCGCCGCACCGCCTGACCTCGCGTGGATTAGTCTCGTAGACATTCCCTTGGTCGCTGGCGAAGTCACTAACTATTCGATTTCCTATGGACCGCTGCCGCCCTATCTGAATTACAATGTTATCGCAACCTGTCCGTAGTTCCGTTTGCTGTTTGTGCTGATCACATAAATCCATTTACTAGTAGACCGACCTACCTGATGTGAAGGGTCGCAGTGGAGATCGGGATTCCGGATAATTCATCTGCGAAGACTTGATGAATTTCCGGAATGACAGCTTTGAAACCCTCGATTCATATGAGTCGGTCCACTAGCCCCCACCGTCACCAGTGGGGGCCTTTTTTGCAGGCTGGCTTGAGATAGCCATTGCCTCTTAATAAACGATAAAGTGATGCAATTTCTCTAAGTAACCAC
>JAHIZR010000273.1 GCA_018814465.1 bacterium
CTTCCCCTGAGCCAGCATCGGGTTCCGGTCATCAGCACGCTCGACGAGACCTATAATGCGGGCACGACTTGGTACGACGATCAGCACAACGGTACGATGGGCAAAATGATTGCCGTGGACGAGATGGGCTGGGTTCACATGGTGTGGACGAACGGTGTGAACTCGGGCAGCAGTACGCGTCATGTTTTCTATAATGCTTGGAATCCGGTGTTGGAGGAATTCATCTATGCGGCTGAGGGCGGAGCTCAAGTAGATCCCGCATCTCGCGGCGGTTATACTTCGATCGCCGTCCATCCGGATGGTCATGGCTATCCGGTCTTCCACGAAGAGACTACAACGAGTGATGCTCACGCAGCGGCTTCGATTGATTTCCTGCCGCAATCGGGAGCCTTCACCACTTTTGAACCGTCTTATCTACTGGATAATCGTTGCGGTACGACTGAAGATATGGAAATCATTTGGCCGCATGTGGCGATTGATATCGATGGCAACCTTCAGGTGGTTTCGAGTGAAAATCCCTGTACCGAAGAAGCCGGCGATCCGCAGCGCTTCTACTACTCGCGCGCCATTCCGCATTTTGATGAATTCGGCTTTGGTGATTCGCTCCTTTGGCAGCCGGTAGTAGGCGAGGATGAGTTTATGGAAATCGACACTGTCATGGTGCTCGCTCCGGACATTGCGGCATCGCGTCATTCGCATCGCGTCGCCATCGTCTGGGCTAAAAGTCGCGATGATCTGTCCATTCCCGACAGCGCCACCCAGCGCAACAACGACATTATTTATATGATGTCAGAGGACGGCGGATTGAACTGGGGACCGGAAGTCAATATCACGAACTTCGAGTATCCGGATTTGGAATGCCTGTCCGGTGATACGGCGGAGTGCGACCGGGATACCTTCCGTGTCTATACCGACCTGAATGTGATCTTCGACAGGGACGACTTTCTGCATATCGTTTTCACCACGTCCTGCTATTGGGCGTTGGAAGGCACCATCTCGCGTTATGCCGGTCAAATCTGGCATTGGAGCGATCGCTGTGCGGATCCGGATCATCCGGACAGCACCGGCGAAATTTCTCCGATTGCTGCGATGGTGCCGGATTACCTGACATCGAATTGGGCCTTGGATATCGGAGACTGGCAGTATGTCATGCAGCGTCCGAGCATTTCCTGTGATGACGTGACAGGCGACCTTTATTGTTCCTATCAGTTCGCGGATACAAACCAATGGTCTTTAATCGGAATTCCGCAGGCGGATGCCTGGGTTTCGAGATCAGTTGACGGCGGTCGTTCCTGGAGTCAGGCAGTCAACGTGACGCAGACAGTTGGTGACAATGGAGGTCAAGGCTCTACGGCTGGCGGCTGCGCGCATGAACACGCGATCTCGCTTTCTGAGACCGTTAACTATTATGAAGGCGTCGGCTATCTGAATATGGAGTATGTGCTGGATCTGGATGCGGGTCCCGGAGTGGGCGATAATCCCACGGGTATCCCCACTTTGAACCCGGTGATCTTCCAACGCATTCCGGTCACTGATATTCCGGCGGAGCCGCGCTGGGATCACACTTGGCCGCAGATTCATGTGGACGGCCGTCAGGTTCCCTATAACGGCGATCCCGATCCGGAACTATTCTTCAAGTGCAACGATGCGATCGGCGGCGATCGCCGGAGCATTCCGAAATCTTTCGAGCTGTACCAGAACTATCCGAATCCCTTCAATCCCTCGACTTCGCTTCAGTTCGACTTGGCGAAGAATATGAATGTTACGTTATCGGTTTTCAATGTGCTGGGTCAGGAAGTCGCGACCCTCTTGAACAACAAGGCGCTCACGGCCGGTGTTCACGTTACGGATTTCGATGCCAGCAATCTGCCGAGCGGTGTTTATATCTATCAGCTTAAAGCGGAAGGATTGTCTCAGTCGCGTAAGATGATTCTTCTGAAATAAAGTCTCCCCACCTGGGAAGACTTATTTAGAGGCGGGTGGTGTCGGCGGTGGCACCACCTGCACTCGTTCTTAGTCGTGAAACCTTTGGGAGGTTTATCATGAAACGCACATCTTTACTCTTCGTCAGTTCGCTTATTCTCTGTTCTTTCTCATTCGCGCAGCCCGTAGCGATTTATACCGCCGGGAATACGTGGTATGATCAGCAGTATATTGCCGGCGGAGCCAGACTGATCGATAATGATCCGTCCGGTTGGGTACAACTCGGTTGGACGAAAGGATTTGATGCCAGCAACGCAACTCGCCACGTTATCTACAATGCATGGAATCCCGGAACACAGGAATTCTTGCTTATTGAAGGGTCGCAGATTGATTCTTGGGCGCGAACCGCATCCGTCACACTGGTCACGGATCATGAAGGCCGGTGTTTCCCGGTATTCAACACGACGGAAACCGCGGGCATCGCTATCGAGTTCCTACCTCGAACGGGAGTGTTCACCGGCTATTATCTTTCCGATGCTTCTGAACTTCAATTGATAAATCCGCGAGTCGCAGTTGATTCTGAGAACTGGATTCTGCACATTGCGGCAGCGGAGTACGGCGGAAATCGGTTTGCTCTTTATTACCTGCGGGCAGCGCCCCTCTACGATGAGACTTTCGGAATCGCGTTCGAATTCCTGGATGATCCGCCGCGATTTATTGACAGCCTTACCGTTCCCGCCTATGACATCACCGCTTCACAAAACACGGAGTCATCGAGCGTTGCCATCGCATGGACAAAGCCTCGGAATCCGGGCTGGGACAACGACCTTGTTTATCTTCTTTCAGAGGACGGCGGTGACAGCTTTTCCGAGGAAATAAACATCACGCGGTTCATCGAACCTGATTGGGAATGCTTGTCAGGCGACACGGCGGCCTGCAATCGCGATACCTTCAGAGTCCATGCGGATATATCCACTCTGTTTGATGCAGAGGATAATCTGCATGCTGTCTTTTCAACAACGAATTTCTATGCGCTGCAAAATCGCATCGCTCGCTATGCCGGGCAACTCTGGCACTGGTCGGAGCGGGATTCAATCGTCACTCCGATCTGTGCTGTCGGCGAGGACTATGCAACGGAACACTGGGCGCAGGATATCGGTGACTACGAATTAATCCTGCAGGATCCCTGTCTGACTCTGGATAGAACCACGGGTGACTTATTCTGTACCTATTCCTTCTGTGATACGAACCAATGGAGCGAAATCGGCATCCCCCAAGGAGACATTTGGGTCAGCCGCTCGACGGATAGTGGCTTGACTTGGTCGCTGGGAATGAACATCACGAACACGGACGGCGGACAGAATACTCCCGCCGGACAATGTCAGGATGAATCCTATCCTTCCGCTGCCAGATTCATTCGCTACATCGAAGGCGAAGGGTATCTTGACGTCTCTTATATGCTCGACTTGGATGCGGGAAACTCGATCATGCAGGATATTGCGACGCTGAATCCCATCCGCTTTGCGCAAGTATCCGTGAATTCGATTCCGACTGAACCGCTCTGGGATCCGGCTTGGCCGAGACTGCACGCGGATACCACTGAAACAATTTTCGGAAACGATGAGTCTATAATTAGTCTATTCTCGCTCTATCAGAACTATCCCAATCCCTTTAACTCGACTACCACGATTCGCTACGACCTTTCGCAAACTTCATCGGTCACTTTAACTGTTTTCAATCTCAATGGGCAAAAAATTGCACAGCCGCTCCTAAACCGTCATGTATCGGCGGGGATTCATTCAATGGAGTTTGATGCTTCCCGACTCTCTTCCGGTATATATTTCTATCGGCTGGAAGCCGGCAATCAAGTTCAAACGCGCAAAATGATGCTCCTCAAGTAATCGTTAAGCCGATAGAATTTTGTGAATTGATAAAGGGGACTGATAAATAATTTTATGTCGCTGTTCAAAGCGGTGCAACCTCCGTGCTGATGAACGGGTCTTAATCTCTGAAGACGTCAATTAATCGCCTCGGATCCGGGCAAAAGCATCGAAGTAAAAGGAGAGTCTATGATGACTGCTCGTGCTATCCTTTTGCCCGCTCTCTTGCTTGTAGTTGTCTTGATTTGCAGC
>JAHIZR010000274.1 GCA_018814465.1 bacterium
AAGCTGCTTGGATAGATTGTCAGTCTCAGCCTGCGCATAGGTCACCTGAGCATCGCGCAGCGAAAGCGCTGAAGTGGCTCCCAGGCGGTAGCGTTCGCGCTCAAGATTCAGCGTGCGCTCAGCCAGATCGCGGTTACGCTCGGTGGTTTGCATCTGGTCAAAGACCGTCGCCAGACTCGAATAAGCATCCCGCACGCTCTTTTCAATCGAGAGTCGCAAATCGCGTTCGTTTTCCAGCGCCCGGTTGCGCGCGACGCGGTAAGTCGCGATGTTATATTCACGGGTAAAGCCGTCGAACAAATTCCAGCTCGCGCTCAACCAGTAGCTGGTATTCTTATTGCGCGGATTCAGTGTGAACGATTCACCCGCGCCGGACTGCTCACTGCGTGAACGCGTCGCGCCGATCGTCAACCGCGGCAGGTAATCGGACCGGGCGGCGTTCAGACTGTGTTTCGCTTGATTAATCTGCCGCACCGCAATCTCCAAATCCGTCCGGTATTGATTAGCGGATTTGATCAGTTGTTCCACATCGAACTGGTAGGGAGTAATGTCGGTCGCTTCCGCGATGGGATATCTGCTCTTCAGATCAATACCGAGCAGTTGATTCAAGGCTTCCCGCTGCGCCTGCAAATCGCGCTCAGTGCTGCGAATACTGTTCTCAGCCGATCCCAGTTCGATCTCAGCCTGCAAGACATCCAACTCGGTGACGGCTCCCACATCAAAGCGCGCCTTCGCCAGATCGTAGGCGTCTTTGCGCTGATCCCTAAGCTTCTTGTTCAAGTCCAGCAGCTTTTGCGTGGAAAGCACGCTGACCACCTGCTGGGCGATGCCGCGAGCTAAAGTTTTCTGCGCATCGAGCAGACTCAACTCATTGATCTTGGCCTGATTCCGCGCATAACGATAGAGGAATATCCTGCGTCCACCCTCAAACAGCGACAGGGAAGCCGAAACATTGTACGACGAACTCCGCGTTTTGCCTTCCGGAACGCCGATGGACAATGTATCCACTCTTTGATAGACATCGCCATTGTCGTCAATGGCAAGTTCCGAGCTGATTATTGTTGTGGGATAGGTGGAAACGCTGCCGTCGGAATTGATATAGGTCGGACTCTCGAAATGATTCTCCGAGAACGAAGCGCCCAGCGAGATTTGCGGCAGGAAGTTTCCAATCGCCGCCAGATTGCCGATCTTGTTGAGCTGCTTGTCGAAACCCGCCTGCCGGACCGCCGGATTATAGCTGTTCCCGATGGCGATTAGAGAATCAAGCGACAGTGGAGTGTCGCTCTGAATTAAGGGATAAGTGGTTTCCGCGAAGGCTGCCGTACAGGTCAGCAACGCAAGAATGAAGGTCAGTCTTCTCATGTGCTTGCCAAAGCTCTATAGGTATTGGTGCTTGATTTCGTGTAAATAGCCGAGCACGGCGTCGTGTTCGTTGGGAATGCGCCCTTCCAGAATCGCATCCTCCAGAGCTGTCTTTATCTTACCGACTAAGGGACCGGGCTGAATGTTGCAAACTTCCATGATTTCCTCCCCCCGGACCGGACTCTGGAAAGCACGCAGACGGTCCTTCTCATTAACCTCGGAGATGCGTTCCAGCAACTCCTCGAATTGCGCAAGGTAACGCTTGACTTTCTTGGGGTTAGCGGAAGTAATATCAGCCCGGCAGAGGGTCATTAAAGCTTCCAGATCCTCCCCGGCATCCACGATCAGGCGGCGGACACCGCTGTCGGTAACATCTTCGCGTGTCAGGTTGATGGGCCGCATGTGCAGGGCCACCAGTTTCGTGACTTTCTTTGCCGTTTTTTCCGAAAGACGAAGCTTCCGGCTGATGGTTTTCAGCATCCGCGCGCCGAGATCTTCATGCCCGTGAAAAGTCCAACCCTGGTCTCCGGAAAAGCGCTTCGTCTTGGGCTTGGCGATATCATGCACCAGCGCCGCGAAGCGCAGTTCGGGATCGTCAGTCAGTTTGGCAATCTGGTCAACGACCTGCAGCGTATGCTCGAAAACATCCTTATGATGATGAGGGCCGATCTGCTCCACTCCCGCCAGCGCGCAGACCTCGGGAAAGACGATTTCCAGCACGCCCGTCACATACATCAGCCGCAATCCGGTGGACGGCGTCTTGGCTGACAGCAGCTTCATGAACTCATCCGTGATGCGCTCCTGACTGACGATTTCCAGCCGGGGAGCCATCTTGGCTACCGCTTCCAGAGTTTGCGGTTCGATACTGAATTCCAACTGCGCCGCGAAGCGTAAAGCCCGCATAATTCGCAAAGGATCATCCGAAAAAGTCTGTTCCGGCTCAAGCGGAGTGCGGAGCAGTTTTGCTTTCATATCCTTGCGGCCATGCAGTTCATCGATCAATTCGCCGAAATTCTCCTGATTCAGACCAAGAGCGAGCGTGTTGACCGTAAAGTCCCGCCGCTTGAGATCATCGAGTAAACTGCCGGGCACGACATCCGGTTTCCGGGAGTGTTCCGAATAAGATTCGGCGCGCGCGGAGACAAACTCAAGATGAAAGTCCTGATGCTCGATCATCGCCGTGCCAAATCGTTCGAAAACCACGGGGCGACTGATCCGCAATTCCCGCGAACAATGCTTCGCAAAATCTACGGCATCGCCCAATACGGTGAAGTCGATATCCTTCACTTGCTTGTTGAGCAGCAGATCTCGCACGAAGCCCCCGACCGCATACAAAGGAAGCTGCCGCTCATCGGCGATCCGCCCAAGCTGCCTCAGGATGGAAAATCCGGGAGAATTCTCATACTTTTTTAAGAAAGTATGCTTATGTTTGGAAATTGCCGACACGTGAGAGGTTAGTTTGATTGAGCGATTCGCTTTCTTAAGACTTCAAGAGTTTTGGCTCGACGCTGCTCGGCATAGGGAGAGCGTTTGACGCTGATTCCCCGCAGGGCATACTCAATCGCAAGTTCCGGATTCCGGAGAGAATCGGCGCACTCGCTTAAAGTCGCATATAAACCGGTTGCATCATAACCATTGCCGTTTTCAATGGCAAGATACTGGTCAAGGAGGGTTTGCGCCGTCAGGATCGCGGCTTCATAGTTGACCTGTTTCTTCTGGAGAGATAATCTCGGCCAGAGAAAGCTTCGTGCAGCGGGGAAACGCTCCAATCCGACCGTGCAGATACTGTCGGCGAGCTCAAAATTGTTCTCTTCGAGTGCAAACCAGACCAAGGCGCTCAAGGCGGGGTACTTCGAAAACACGGACTTCTCGACCGCTGTCCACAGGTCAGCCAAGCCGGACTGCCGGGAAGGCATAAAGGGCAACCAGCTGAGCAGTGATGCTTCACGTGCAACGCCATAACGGTACGCTCCCCGACCAAGATATGCATCGTAAAACCTTGGATTTAGCTTGATTGCCTTGGCAAAAGAAGAGTGCGATTCCATGAGCAGCCGGACCATGCTTAATGTATGCCCATCCTGCCGGTAAGTGAGCCCTTTTGTAGACAGTGCGCTGCCCCGAAGATAATGCAGAATGGCTTTCGTTTCGATGGTTTCAGCCTGTTCCAGTGACCGGTTGCATGTGAACAGACAGGAGTCAACCAGTGCATAAAACTCACTCCGGCCCGTCGTATCCTCCAGATCAAAGAATTTCGAGTACAGAACAGCCGCTCTGGCGTAGTAGACGGCCGGATGTTCGCCATACTCTTCATACATCATCTGACATAGAGTTTCGGCGGCATCGTAGTGTCCTCCAAGCAAGGTATCCATCAGCGCAGGATAGCGGATAAGCGGGTCTTTAGAATTGGATTCAGAGAGGAGTATCGAAAAGGGTACAAGGGTGCAAAGTATGCCCCAAGAGACCGCCCTGCGACACGGAAGATTCTGAATAAATGAAAGTATACTATTCACAGAGGTTTCGACTAAAAGGACCGATAGAAAGTTACCAGATTTGTGCCCAAAAGCAAGCTTCCTGTCAAGATAATCAAAATTCATTAATTATGGATAGATAGTAGCACTCGCATAGTAACTTTTGTATATTCATCATGAATAGGTGTAATCCATATTCTCTGATCCATGTGGAAGCACCAACGAATTGATATGTATTTACTTAGTCGTTGAATGGATGAAT
>JAHIZR010000275.1 GCA_018814465.1 bacterium
AGGCCAACGCGGCGAATGCCGAAGAAGCCGCCTCCGCCTCTGAGGAAACCTCTGGACAGGCTGAAAGCCTGCGCGAACTGGTGAATGAATTGACGCAATTGGTGAACGGCGGATCCTCCGGCGGCAGCAGTATGCGTCCGGCCGGATCGTACACCGCATCGCCCACAAAACTGACCGCTCGTCTGTCTCACATGGTCAAGCAGAAAACCGGCCGCTCACCTGAACAGGTCATCCCCTTTGATGAAAGTGACATGAGCGACTTCTAAGCATAGCTTCAGAACAAACATCGAAGCGGTGGACACACAAGTCCACCGCTTTTTCTTCTCATAAACAGCAGACGCCCCGGTTTGCGGGGCGTCTGTTGTTCTAACTCTGTTTCGTTATCGAGTCACATCCTCCGCAACCACATAGAAGAATCCGATGATGTCTTCATCACCGGCAAGTGTCACCGCGAAGTCATAATAGCTATTCGCCGTCACTCCCAGTTCTGTCCACGGACCGCTGTTTTGATCAGGCGCGGAATAAATCCGATATTGATCCGCATTAACCGCCGTCCATTCGAGACGGAAATTTAAATCATTGCCTGTCTGATCGATGAAACTGAGTGTCAGATCCGTCACTTCGGTCAGCGGAGGCAGTTCAACCGTCGCGTTTTCACTCTCCATCACGACCGGCGCGGATTTTCCGTGCGAGTTCCAGAGATTGTAGCACCAGGTACCGAGCGTATCCGTCGAATTTTCCAGCGCCAGAAACTCAACGTACTCCTTGCTGGTGGTCTGGTAATAAAGAGTCGCCTCAACCGATCTGACCGTTGACGGCATAATATATTCAGTCTCGTCCCAGTACTGTCCGTCGGGATAAGCATATCCCACCGGCGGCGACTGAATCATCGTGAAATTCGCATTCGTGAAGCCGCGCGGCGGAATCCGGTTATCCTTGTAAATAGAATCGTTCAGCACAAAATGAAATGAAATACCCGGAGACAGCCCGACCACCGGAGCCAGTGCGGTCGAGATTCCCGGCTTGATCTCGTAGATCTTCGCATCCGCGTCGTGCGTCAGTTCGGCCGACACAGGATCATAAGCGCACGACTCATAGACGAGATTCATACCCTCGTCATATCCTTTGATATTGATCCAGATTCTGCGGCCTTCCGGATATCCCGATGGCAACTTGTGCCCGGTTTCATTGGTAATCGTTACCGTTGCGTGAACACCGTCTCCTTCGTAGCTGGTTTCAATTTCCATTGAAGCCGCTTCCTGAAGCATATAGGTCGCACGGACTTTTCCGGAATCGAGTCCCTCAGTATCCACATCACCCGGGAATGCTGTTGCGATCCAGTCAGGCACCGTTGTGTTGCCTCCGGTAAAATCATGCATGCCTAAATCATGACGCAACGTATCCGCTTGGCTGCAGCCGGTTCCGGTCATATCCCGCATATGACAATCCTGACAGGATTTCACATAATCAAGATTCCCGCCGAACTGCGGAGCAAAGACTCCCGTTGGAGTATTATATGCACTCATCTTCCATTCGCTGAATGTCCGCTCCACCGGGAACATATCATACGGACTGCTCGTCGGATGCCGCAGTCCGAAATCATTCGGTGAATAGCTATTATCCGGATTGCGAGTAAACGCCGGATTGCTCACATCGTGACACGTCCCGCAATACTCGCCATTCTTGTAAAAAGGTGAGTAGCCGATATCATGTCGCGCATCCGCCTCAGGGTAAGGACCGCGGCGATGATCGTCGCTATCGGTAACATACATTCCGTTAGCAGGCTCCGGCGGAATCGTATCAAGCGTTGCCAGATAGATTTGGTCGAGCGGATAGTCATTTGCCGTATAGAAGGCGTCATCCGGATGCGGATTCACACCCAATGGCGTAGGTTCGATCATCCTGTGGCAGGAGTGACACTGCACGCCTTCAAAGTCATCGCCTGTTAACGCGGAACCGTCTGTTGGTGTTGAACGGCCTTCGAGCCAACCCACTGGGGTATGACAGCGAATACAAAGGTCGCCGGCATCCACCGCATCCTGATTGGCAATCGACATGGTCGCCAGAAACAGCGGATCGCGCATCGCCTGCGCCATCATACTGCCGCTCCAGCCGAATTCCGGTTCCTGAATCATATCCTCGCCTGTGACCGTATAGGCGCTGTGACAGTTGCAGTTCCCGGGCCCGCGAAAGATTCCGGATTCATCCGGCTGCGAACCGCCCATCTGAAAATCAGCTAAAGTCGTCGGTATCGGAAGCGCATAAGCAATCAAAATCGAGACGAGCACTAAAACGAAGCAAAGGAATAGCGTTTTCGTTTTCATCGGTCTCTCCAGAAGTAATACACATCAATCTGAAGCGCGTCGCACCATCCATCATTCATACTGACAAACTACCGACGAGAACTCTTGCAAACAAGCATACAAACATTTTCTCTACAGTTCACCGGTATTGAAACAGGCTGAAATAATCTAATTCATGTCAAATTTTAACAGGCTATCATTCAATAACTTTGGAGTTCAATACCGTGAGTGAATCAATCTGATTCTCCAGCCGCTATTTTGAAATCGGAAATGCCTCTCCTTGAGTCAACTATTTCACATTCTGTATTTGTAACTATTGCTAATCCGGGTCTGGAATCCTATTATTATGTCATATGAAAACTCAACGCTTCAATTGGACAACTTTGTTTTTACTGGCTGGACCCGTCTTCGGCATTCTGACTCTGCTCATCATGTCCGGCGATGCCGCGCACCCGCTGGCCGCTCGTTGCGCCGGGGTCGCGGTCTGGATGGGAGTCTGGTGGTTGACCGAAGCCGTCCCCCTTGCTGTCACCGCACTTCTGCCCTTGATTTTATTCCCTCTGTCAGGTGTCATGAAAGCCGGCGACGTCGCTTCCAACTACACCAATGATGTCATCTTTCTCTTTCTCGGCGGCTTCATGGTTGCGCTGGCGATGGAACGCTGGGAACTGCACAAACGCATTGCTTTGCGCGTGATTCTGCTGATTCGCGGCGGCGTGGGCCGCACCCTGCTCGGCTTCATGCTTGCCACCGCTATTTTGTCCATGTGGATCTCCAACACCGCCACCACGATGATGATGGTGCCTATCGCGATGGCCGTTCTCGCGCGCTATGACGATCTGCTGGGCAAGGAGCTTACATCCAAAATCGCCATCGGCCTGCTCTTGGGAATCGCCTACTCCGCTTCCATCGGTGGCTTGGCCACGCTGGTGGGCACACCGCCCAATCTGGTCTTCGCGCAGGTCTTCAGGATTCAGTTTCCGAACGCTCCCGAGTTCACTTTCACCGACTGGATGCTTTTTGCTTTTCCGATCACCGTGATCATGCTCGCTTTGACATGGGGGCTGCTGAAACTGCTCTATCTTCCCGCCGTGAAAGAATTCAAATCCACGCATGATATTTTCCGCAAAGAGCTTCGCGAGCTGGGATCGATGGGCTTTGAAGAGCGCGTCGTCCTGATTGTCTTTTCGCTGATGGCGATCCTCTGGATGACACGACGGCCGCTTGAGCTCGGAAGCTTTAAACTGCCCGGCTGGTCACTGTTGCTGCCCGAACCGTCTTTTGTCGGCGACGGCACCGTCGCGCTGACGCTGGCTGTTTCTCTGTTTATCATCTCCGCGAAGGATCGCACGACTCGCATCTTGAACTGGTCAACCGCCCGCAAGCTCCCGTGGCGCATCGTGCTGCTCTTCGGCGGCGGCTTTGCCCTCGCGGCAGCCATCGTCCAAAGCGGCTTGTCGGAAGTGATCGGTATAAAAATGCAGGGACTGTCCGCGCTTTCACCATTTTGGATGACTACAGCGATTTGCTCACTATTGACCTTCGTCACCGAGTTGACTTCCAATACCGCCACGACTCAGATCGCGCTCCCGATTCTGGCCGCCACCGCTGTGGCCATCGGACGCAATCCCTTCTTCCTGATGATTCCGGCTACGCTAAGCGCGTCCTGTGCTTTCATGATGCCTGTCGCCACGCCGCCTAATGCGATTATTTTCGGCACGGGTCGCATTCAGATCTATCAAATGGCCAAAGCCGGTATTTTGCTTAATCTGATTGGCATTGTCGTGATTACCCTCTGGACCCTCTGGGCTGGCCCCTACTTCTTCGACGGTACACCCTCCACTCTCCCCGCCTGGGCCACGCAATCTCCATAACCTATAAAAGTAATGGGGACACAATCACTTGTCCTGTAAGGATCGTGTCCGCGTAGCGCGCGACTTGACGCGCATGAGACAACAACAAGCCCCCGATCTCCACCGAGGGCTTTATTCCTTTCCCCCCGTTCACGGGGGGATAAAAGGGGGGTCGCTTCTCCCCCCCCATTTAGTCGCAGACAAACGGGGGGGAAGGGGGGGACTGCCTTTCTCTTCTCGTCAATCCGCGTCGGCATTTAAACAGGGACGGAAGACCTGTTGCCTTACGTTCCGCTTTCAAGTTTCACGTTTCAAGTTTCATCCTTTTCTTCACCCCTCTCGAATCGCATCCACCGGCTGCAATGAAGCCGCCTTGCGCGCCGGGTACACGCTGCCGAGATAGGAAAGAATGACAGCTATCACAGCAATTAAAATAAAATCCAGCGCCTGCATTTTCACCGGAAGCGCTTCCAGAAAATAAATATCCGACGGCAGCGAA
>JAHIZR010000276.1 GCA_018814465.1 bacterium
ATTGGATAAATCTTACAGTTGTTTTATCGACAACGATTCCCCGATATCGTTTCGTATGTTCGAGTTCCACCGAGACCGGAATTTCTTCTCCGACGGCGCCGTCCTTCAGCGCGCGCCCGGCCAGAGAAATCGTGATCAGATTATCGCTCAGTTCGAGCGTCACCGGCTGGTCCTTGCGGATGACCGGCGCCGCTTTTAAATCGTCAATACAGATTGTCCGTCCGGGGACTAAGCCTCGAACGGCGATGAGATCAGCTTCCGAGCCGAAGTCGGTTACCGGCTGACCGTTCAAGCGGGTCCACTCGAGTTCGGTCTGTCTGACTTGTTCCGGTTCAATGTTTTCACCGGCGGAAATGTAATCAATGACCGTGAAGCCATCGCCGAAGATTTGCGCTTGGCCGATGACCGGAAGGGAGTGCAGCTTGCCGCTCGCGTCGCTTCCCTCCAGCTTCAGTGTCAGATTTCCGGCGAGGCGGATCGGTTTTGGATTTGCAATCGCGTACTCAATCCCCGGCTTCAGATCCCGCCTGCTTGATTCTCTGAACGTCCACTCCACTCTTACAGTAAGCGGTTTCCAGGCTTCCGCCACTAATCGCTCGATGATGGCCTCCGGCTCATTCGCAAGCGCGGAGCAGGAAATCAGAATAAGAGCAAGCAGAAACGGCATGTCATTATCGTTTAAGCTGCGTCGCGGTGCTGATCATTTCATCAGCGGTGCGCACGGATTTAGAGTTCAATTCATAGGATCGCTGAGCGGTAATTAGTGTTACCATTTCGGTGACAATATCGACGTTAGAAGCTTCAAGAAAGCCCTGTTCAAGCGTGCCGTTTCCGTCAAGTCCGGGAGTCGATACGATCGGATCCCCGGAAGCGATTGTTTGCCGGTAGAGATTGCCGCCGAGGTTCGAGAGACCGGCGGGATTGACAAAGCGAGCCAATTCGATCTGGCCGATTTCTGAGGGATCGGTTTCACCCGCAGTTGTCACCATCACGCGGCCTTCGGAACTGATGAGAATACCGGTGGCATCCGTGGGAATCGTTAAGGGCGGTTCCATCAGGAGACCGTCCGTATTCACGATTTCACCGTCGGCGGAAAGCTTCCAGGAACCGTCGCGAGTGTAGGCGATAGTGCCGTCGGGAACGACGACTTGAAAGAATCCGTCACCGCGAATCATTAAGTCGAGCGCGTTCCCGGTTTCCGTGGGAGATCCCATTTCGAAATTTTTAACGCTGGCAACGGCTTTAGTGCCGCCGCCGATTTGCAGATCCACCGGAGTGTTCGTGCCCTGTTCGGTTGGCGCTGTTGTTTTCAGAGTCTGATAAATCAAATCCTGAAACTCGATGCGGCTGCGCTTGAATCCGGTGGTATTGGCATTCGCCATGTTGCTGGCGACGTTATCGAGATTCTTTTGCTGCGCTCCCATTCCCGAAGCAGCGGTATATAGTGCTTTAATCATGAGTAGAATTCCTTTTTAGACGCGGCCGATTTCATTGACCGTTTTCTGAAGTGTCTGATCCTGAGTGGACAGTAATCTTGCATTCATTTCGTAATTGCGGGCGGTGGAAATCATTTCTACCATTTCCTGCATCGTCTCGACATTGGAGCCTTCGAGGAAGCCCTGCCGCACGACGGCGTTATCCAGAGCGATTTGTCCGGCTCGACCGTCAGGATCGGAGAAAGCCGTGCCCGCTTCTTTGTTCAGCAGTTGCAAAGAATCGAAATTGACCACCTTGAATTTATCAATGATTGTGCCGTTGACCGAGATTTCACCATTGCCGGTGACGTTGATGAGTCCTTCGGGAAGTGAAATTTCACCGCCCTCGCCTTGAACGGCGCGTCCGGAAGCATCGACGAGAATACCTTCCTCATTGCGGAGGAAGCGACCATTGCGGGTGTAGAGCGGGCCGTTTTCTCCGGTGATTTCAAAGAAGCCTTCGCCTTGAATCGCGAAGTCAAGATCGCTTCCAGTCGGCTCCAAGGAGCCGGGTGTAAACTCGACAAAGCGGGCGGCTTCGACTGATTCCAGCAGCGTTTTTTCCTGCGGATTTTGTCCGGCTTGAATCAGCTCGCTGACAAACAGGCGGTCGCGTTTAAAACCGGTGGTGTTCGCGTTGGCGAGGTTATTAGCCGTAATATCCTGCCGGGCGATTCCGGTTCTCATGGCGGAGGCGGATGTGTAGATACCTTTGATCATGATAGAGTTCTCTTATTGCCGTCAATATTCTTGCAAGGATGGTGCCACATCCTATAGCATTTATAACGTTCTGTATAACAGAAGTTAAGAATGGCTGTCAGAAAACTTAAAGTAGAACTGGAAGTTTTAGGTAAGGGTAAGGCGGAGGGAGTGGCAAAGATTGCCGCTTATTCACAGCAGCTAAGTGTGAAGATCCATCGGCAGATCGGGCTGGCTCGACTTTGGGGGAGTCGCACCCGGAAGCAGGCGAAGCCGGATACGCGGGAAAATGGAAAGCACCTGTACTTCAATCTGATCACCGGGAGAAACGGGGTACTCAGGCTCAGCAACAAGCGACTGACCTTTGAGTGTGATCAAGACTCGCTGCCGCGTCAATTTTCTGCGAACCGTTGCCAGCAGGATTTCGCCGACACGCAAAGGAATACGTCGAATAGACAAGATTTTGTGGTGGTTAGGTGGTTAGTTCAGGTCAAGAATCAGTTTTACTTCATCCTGACTCATTTCGAGTTGTTTAGCAATCGATTCGATATCCGTACCGCTTTTGGAGAGTTCGAGAACTCGTTTAACCCGGCGTTCCATAGCGGTTTCTTTGACTTCTTCATCGGCAGGCACCGCGGCTTCGCCGCCTGCTTCGGCTTCCGTGACCGGTTCAGGTTCGGGGACGGGAGCTTCGGTCTCTTCGGTCTTCGGTTCCTGTTCAACCGCACTGTCCAGCGTATCGAGATCCTTTTCCAGCTCCTTGGCGACCGATTCCTGTGGTATCGCCACAGCTTTAATCTTTTTAACTTTCGGTTTTCTTCGCGGAGTCGAATTCGAGAAGAAGCGTCCGGTAATCCAGTATGCAAACAGGCCGCCGAAGGTTCCGGTCAGGAGCGCGGCGGCGAGAATCAACCAAGGCATTTGATAGACCAGCGCCGCAAGAGTAACGGCGAGACTTGTATTTGCCGCAGCGTCCTCTTCATTCATGTCATCGAAAGAGCCGATTTCCCCAAAAGCCAGGGCGGATTCCGTGTCGCCGATCGCCAGATAGTAATGATGGAGAATCGAGTTCGCTCTGCGACTATCTGAAAACTCCCGTGCGGTTTCGTCAGAGACCGGTGTTCCGGATTCGATTTGAGCAAGTTCAGTCAGCGGAGGCTCAGGGATTAAGGGCAGCGAATCAGAGAAATCAACGGTATTG
>JAHIZR010000277.1 GCA_018814465.1 bacterium
GCCGGAGGACTTGAGAGCGGTCATTTCACCATCCGCTGAAAGCCGGCCATAGGTGCTTAGGACCGCCACCAGCACGGCCATCGGGACGGCTAAAGCAATCATCCAGGCCAAGTTCAGGGCGAAGAACTCGATCACGGTCGTGACCGGAAGGCCTTTGCCGGCAATGCGGCTGAGCATTTGAAAGACCAAATTCAGGACAAAGAGGAAGATGATCAACGCCAAACTGAAGACAAAGGGCGGAATGAACTCCCTCATGATGTATCTGAAAATGGTCATGAACGAAGGGATGAGAGCTGAGGGATGAGGGATGAAGCCATGATATTTATGAAGTTATATCTATTCAGATGGGTCAGCGGGAAATATTTTTTTACCAAACGAACTTGGTTATTGATTAATAATTAGTCAATTGCGTTTTTTCTGGGGCGAGCAGTGCATATCAAAAACAAAGAAATAATGTTGGATATAATATACAACAAAAAAGAACGATTGTCAAGTCAGGATGTGCGCCACGACGGAGATACGCTGGGCTGAAATGATAGCTAAGATGATGGAATATGCCCGATGATACGAGCGATTTCTCCTCTTGCATCTCTCATGCGAATCAATTATATTCCTTGTTCTTAGGACTTTGTGCCCAAGGGAGGACTAGACCTAATTGGTAAGGCAGCGGTCTTGAAAACCGCCGGGTTTATCGCCCTTGGGGGTTCGAGTCCCCCGTCCTCCGCAAGCAAAAAAGGAACTCAGCGTATTTCCTGATAAATTACTGCTTCTCAGGGTTTTAATCAAGCGTTTTGTCACAGCGAGGCAACATGGTAGAAAAAGTCGTGCGCAGAGCGAAATTATCGCAGTTCGACGAGATTAAAGAGAATCTCGCATACTGGCTCTCCAAGAGTCCTGCGGAGCGCGTTGAAGCAGTTGAGATTCTGAGGCGGATGCACTATGGAGATTTACCCCGACTTCAAAGAGTTGTTCGTGTGGTGAATCGCAAGACCGGTGAAGTTATCAAAGAAACCGGAAAGAAAAAAGGGAGAGGTGGCCGAGTGGCTTAAGGCGGCGGTTTGCTAAACCGTTGTATGGTGTAAAGCCGTACCGGGGGTTCGAATCCCCCCCTCTCCGCAGCCCGAAGATGGGAATTAAATAACCCCTAAGCTCTCTCTGGCTTAGGGGTTGCAGTTTGATCTCTTGGTTAGGATACCATGTCGAACACTCCACCAAAAAACGATGCCAAGGAAGTGGCCGCGAGAAAAAAGGTCGTGCGGAACCTGACGGTCTCCGGTATTATCATCGTGCTGGCGATCCTGGCCGGATTGTGGTCAACGTTGCGCAACGATAAAGGAACCCTGATCGTGACCTCGCGTCCGCAAGGAGCGGAAGTGGTATTGAATCAAAGACCGACGAATCTGGTGACCAATGCCTTTTTCGCGGGATTGCCGGCGGACTCCTTTATTGTGAGTGTGCGAATGGATGGTTTCCGGCCGGTGCCTCCGGACCGGGGAGTCAGCTTGTCGGCCAATGATACGACGCGCGTCACCTTCCTGCTGGCGCCGATCTCCCGTGAAGATCCGCGGGAACTGCCGAAAGATACCGGGCGGCCTTATCGCTGGGCTTGGCGTCATGTGAGAATGAATTCCGAGCCGCAGGGCGCGGAAGTCGTGCTGGACGATAAAAAAACCGGTCTCATAACCCCTTGCGATTTTCTGTTTGAAGCAGGAGAACATCATTTGCAGGCGCACTGGCCGAACGGCGCGAAAGCGTATAAAAATATCACGATTCATCCTTCGGTTTCCCGTCCGGAGGTATTGTTTCGACCGGCAACCTATCTGCAGCCGGAAACTCCCAAGCCAGAAAAGTGATTCGCGAACTTAAACGGATAGAACCGAAAAGCGTTGTCCGCATTGCCTTCTTCATCGGATTGCTGTGCGGATTTTTATTCGGAGTCTACAGCTCGTTTGTGCTGAGTGAACTCACGACGATGCTGACGACGGAAGAATCAGCCGCGCTAAAAGGACTCACCGGAGGATCGACACTGATGACCGGAGTCATGATGGGGCTGACCGGATCGCTGTTTTTCTCGCTGATGGGATGGTTCTTAGCGGTGGTTTATAACTTTCTGGCAGGCAAATTCGGCGGGATAGAATTTATGGTGAATGAGATGAAAGATTCAGAACCGGAACATCCAACATCAGCACAGAGTCGAAACGATGACGAATAGCAAGATCAGAGTCCGCTTTGCACCGAGTCCAACCGGCTATCTGCATGTCGGCGGCGCTCGAACCGCGATTTTCAACTGGCTGTATGCGCGAGCGACGGGCGGCAAGTTCCTGCTGCGGATCGAAGACACCGATCCCGAACGGTCGCGGGGAGAGCTGACGCAGGTTATTCTGGACAGCCTCACGTGGCTGGGAATCGAGTCGGACGAACCGATCGTTTACCAATCGGATCATTTCGCACGGTTCACAAAGGTCGCGATGGAACTGGTCGAGCAGGGGGCGGCGTATCTCGATTTCACGACGAAAGCGGAGTTAGAGGAGATGCGGAAGGCTTCGCAGGAGCGGAAAGAGCCCGCTTTCCGCTTCAAGGCGGATCCCGCGCAAATGCGAGCGGACGCTCCCGCGCGGCTGAAAGCGGGGGATCCCTATGCGGTGCGCTTCGCCGCGCCCCCGCAAGGAATCGAGTGGAACGATCTGGTGCACGGCAGCGTGAAATATGAAGGCGGCGAGTTGGAAGATTTCGTACTGCTCAGGAGTGACGGATCTCCGACCTATCACCTGTCCGTTGTCTGTGATGATCATGACATGGGCATGACACATGTGCTGCGGGGTGATGATCATATCTCGAATACGCCCAAGCAGATCGCGATCTACAAAGCGATGCATTGGCCGGTGCCGGAGTTCGGGCATGTGCCGCTGATTTTAGGACCCGACAAGAAACGGTTGTCGAAGAGAACCGGAGCGACCTCGGTGGGCGAGTTTCAGGAAAAGGGCTATCTGCCGGACGCGCTGTTCAATTTTCTGACGCTGTTAGGCTGGTCGCCGGGCAAGGGAGACCGCGAA
>JAHIZR010000278.1 GCA_018814465.1 bacterium
CGCCGCAGCAGCGTTTGCAATCGCTCCATTGAAACCTGATGCTCGATTATCCCTTCGGCTGCTTCCCGCAGAGCGTCCGCTTCCAACAGTGCGGAGGGCGACAATTTGCGCCCGTCCAGCCATCTCGCCAACCGATAAAAATCCGCCGCGCCCAACGGTGTGCCGTCGCAAACAGGCGCGCCCGGCAGCACACCGCACAGCATTAAAACAACTTGAGTATCTGAAGATATATTATGCATAATTCATTATTCATTTCCCCCCATTCCATGGGGGGAACAAAAGGGGGGTATTCTGACTCGCCGATCCGGGTTAAGCAGGCTCAGTTTACTACTGACAGTCTCTGACTGTCGGCTCGCGCAACCCGGTATTACTACTCCGCCGAGCCGGGTTAAGCAGAACTATAGTATCTATTATGCGATTATCACAAAACTCGCGCAACCCGGCCGGAATCTTTTCTACTTCGCAAAACTCTTCGCCAACGCAAACGGATACACCGGACCGCTTCCGGCTTCCCGCAGCAGCGCGCCGATCACCGTAAACGTCCAACGCGAATCCACCATGTCATCCACTAACAGCACAGGCATTGACAGCGCGCGCTTTCCATCCACAGTAAAGGACCCGGCCAGATTGTGTGATTGCTGATAGCTGTTCTGCATCTCCTTCTGCGGTTCCGTCTTGCGCAGCTTGGAGACACAATCCACAAAAGGTAATTTCAGTTCGTGCGCAATGCGTCGCGCCAAATCCGGCACCAGCTCGGGATGCCGCAGTGACGGCACGCAAGTTACCCAGCCCGGTGCGGGTGCGAGATTCCAACGCTCGCGAATCAACAGACCCGCGCCTTTCACCAATTCATCGTCGTACTGCCCCGTCCTTAATTTTCCTTCCCGCACATTCACGCCCCAGCCGGAATCGCCCCAGCGGCACAGCGAACGCCCCTCCTCGCAGCGCAATTCCTCGGCAATCTTTCCCTTCCAGCCATGCACTTCCAACGCATCGCTTGCCCAGAAGCGCCTCGGCTCGATCACTTCATCGCCGCGTTTGAGATAGCGCTGCGCGCATTGCGTCATGCGCGCGGTCGGCGTAACCGGCAAAAGGTCTTCTCCCCGGCAGTTCGCGCATTGTCCGCAGGGAGTCGTATCCGGGTCGTCCAGTTCGCGCCGCAGAAACAACATCAAACATTCTTTGGTCGTCATGTACTCCCGCATGCGCCGCTGTTCCGCCTGCCTGATTTGCAGCAGCTTCACCGCGCGCGAGGAATCATGCCGGTAAGGAACGGGAGTCCGGTGCCAGTGCGATCCGATCTTCACAATCGGCGACGGTTCTTCAACCGAAAGAATCGTTATTACTTTGAAGATCTGCGAACGCGACAGATTCAACTCGCGCTCCAGCATCGGCACACTGAGTCCGTCCCGGACATTATCCAGCGCTTCTAAAATCTGCTCGACGTGCAGATCCGGCGGCAATGCCGTGCGCTGAAAGTATTCCGCGATCTCATCATCCTCCGCGCCGCACAGCAGAACACCGTAAGCCGACGGCACCGCGCGCCCCGCCCGTCCGACTTGCTGATAGTAATGCACAACCGAAGCGGGACGCTGAAAGTGAATCACGAAATGCAAATCCGGTTTGTCGAAGCCCATCCCTAAGGCTGTTGTCGCCGAGAGCGCCTTCACATCATTATCCAACAGCCGCTGTTCCAGCAACTGCCGCTCCTCGTTCGGCAGTTCGCCGTAATAAGCGGGCGCGTCGATCTTGAAGGCCGCCAGCCATTCCGCCACGCGCTTGGCGTCCTGCACCGTCAGGGAATAGATGATTCCGCTGCCGGGAAGCTGCGGCAAATTCTCCCGCAGCCACGCCAGTCGCGCCGCTTGATCGGGCAGAAAAATATTCTGCAGCCGCAGGCTCTCCCGCCCTAACGGTCCGCGCATGATCTTAAACGAACTGCCCAATTGCGCCGCCGCGTCTTCCACGACACGATCATTCGCCGTCGCCGTGACCGTCAGCACCGGTGTGTTCTTCGGCAGCATGCGCACGATGCGTACGATGCGCCGATAGTCCGGTCGAAAATCGTGACCCCAGTCGGAAATGCAGTGCGCTTCATCTACCACCAGCAGTCCCACTGATCCGACGAACTGCGTGAGCGTCTGTTCTCGAAACTTGTCATTGGCCAGCCGCTCCGGCGAAATCAGCAGCAGATCCACTTCATTCC
>JAHIZR010000279.1 GCA_018814465.1 bacterium
AGACTCTGAAGCTTGATTGTACTAAACGATGCTGTCATTCCGAAAACTCGCTCGATGGCTTACTATCCCACACCGTCCTCGGTGTGGGTGCCTAATGCGAGTTATCCGGAATCCCGGCTTATTAGGTACCAGAGCATCAAGTAATCTTCAACAAGGAAAGAACTACGACCTGATTCTTCTATCCGTCACCTGATTAATACTAACCACCACCCTCCCGGGTGGTGGTCTGGCTTATAAACCTGCGAGATTTAGAAATTGCGAACTTACTGCAATTCGGCAACATAGCAGAAACATGCAACATCCAGATTCGTAAACAATCCTCATTCCCGTGAGAAAACTCAGTATCATTTTCCTCTGCTGCCTGCTGCCGGTCGTCGTTCTCGCCGATGATGACAACGACTGCGCGGCTTGTCACAGCGACCCGGATTTTACAATGGAGACGCTCACCGGCGTGGTCTCGCTCACGGTGACGCTCGATAGTCTGACCGGATCGGTGCATGAAGGATTCGACTGTATCGATTGTCACATGGATCTTGACGGCGTGGACTTTCCGCATGAACGTCCCCGCCCGGTGAACTGCGGCGAATGCCACGAAGAAACCATGAAGACCTTCATGGAAGGTTTCTTCAAGAAGCTCAATGAAATGGGCTATCGCGGTGTTCCCGCCTGCTCCGACTGTCATGGCGATCATCAGATTCATGAGCATGCGGACACTCGCCGCGTTTGCGGGATCTGCCATCGTGATGAATTACGCGCCTTCGATCAAAGCGTTCACTCCCGGACCGGCAAAGCCGCCGCCAATGAAATGAGCTGCACATCCTGTCACGACCCGCACTTTAAATCGCGGCGTGACAGCATGACGGTCGCAGCTTGGAGAACCGCGACCGTCAAGGGCTGTATGGACTGTCACAAAAGCGAAGCGCGCAACTATATCGAGAGCAACCACTACGCCGCTTTGCAGAAAGGCGATCCCGATGCTCCCAATTGCGTGACTTGTCACGGCGAGCACGGCGTTCTGTCGCCCGGAGATCCCGCCGCGCGCGCTTCCGTTGAGCGTCTCGATGCCTTATGCGCGACCTGTCACAAAGGCTATGAGGAATCGCTGCATCGCAAGGACGGCGCGGACTCCCGCCTCATGACCTGCGTCGCCTGCCATACCGGACACCAGACGCAAATGATCCGCACCTCCAGCGGCATTTTCAAAGAAACCCTGCCCGCCACCTGCAATCGCTGCCACGGCGACGACCGGCACAAAAAAGAGATGCTCGCGCACGGCCGGATTATGCTTGCTATGGACAGCGGTGAGACCGCCAACTGCACCGAGTGCCACGTCTATCACTTTCGCCGTCCGGTTGAAGGGGACGAGATTCGCTCCAATCTGCGTATGCAATGTCAAAACTGTCACGCCAAGGAAAACGCCGAATACATGAATTCGGAGCATGGCATCGCCCGCGCTAAAGGCCATCTTGAAGCGCCGACTTGCGTGACCTGTCATGGAGAGCGCGAGATTAAAAAGGTCAGTGAGGAAATGCGCCCGCGGCACATTATTGACATGTGCAGCAAGTGCCACGGCAATCGCGAATTCGCGATGCGCTTTCAGCTTAATCCCGACGTCGTCAAATCCTATCAGAAAACCTATCACGGTCAAGTCTATAGTCTGGGCTATCAGGGCGATGATTTCGCCACTTGTGTGAATTGTCACGGCAATCACGATATCCGTTCGCAGGACGATCCCGAATCCCTGATCAGCCGTGAGAAAATCGTCCAGACCTGCGCCCGCTGTCATGAAGACGCGAACGAGAACTTCGTGCAGTTTCTCTCACACTATGATCCGCACGGCGGTCCGAAAGGCGCGACTGATCCCGAACGCCGCGTGAGCACCGCCGAGAGATTCATGAACGGACTGCTCTTATTTACCTTCGGCTTCTTCGGTTTGCATACCGTGCTCTGGTTCATTCGCAGTCTTGCGCACGGTCGGCCCAAACGCACGCCGGAGAAAATGCGCAAGTGGATTCGCCGCTTCACTCCATGGCAGCGCACGCTGCATATCCTGCTGGCCTCCAGCTTCCTGCTGCAGGCCATGACCGGGCTGCCCCTGAAATTCTCGCACAGCGAAATCGCCTATTGGATCACCAGCAATCTGATCGATCTGCGCACAATGGCGATCATTCACCGCGTCGGCGCGATCACGATGATTTCCACTTTCGGCCTGCACATTTTATCTTTGCTGTGGTCATTAATTGTTCGCCGTAAGAAGGGTTTATTCTCCGGCGAGAGTTCGATGATGCCGCGCTGGCAGGATGTCAAAGACATCTTCAATCACTTCCGGTACTTCCTCTGGTTGGGCGGAAAGCCCGACTTCGGACGCTTCACCTATTGGGAAAAGTTCGACTACTTCGCGGTTTTCTGGGGCGTCATTGTCATCGGCTCCTCAGGCTTTGTGCTTTGGTATCCCGAATATTTCACGACGCACCTGCCCGGCTGGATTATCAATCTCGCTCATATTATTCATAGCGAAGAAGCCCTGCTGGCCACCGCGTTCATCTTCACGATACATTTCTTCAATGGTCATCTGCGTCCGGCGAAATTCCCCTTTGATGACGTCATGTTCACGGGCCGTGAATCCACCGAAGAGATGGAACGCGAGCGGCCTGTCGAAATCAAAACACTCATCGCCAGCGGTGAACTCGCGGAACATATCGTGCCGCCCATGAAGAACTGGCAGAAAATCTTCCTCAAAGCTTGGGGCTGGCTGGCTTTCTTCATCGGAATCATTCTGCTCGCCTTTATCGTCTCCGCCATGATCTTATAGGAATCATTTTGAACTGGTTCAAAGAACTTTACTACGCTTGGCTGGACGTCCTCGTCTTTCCGTTTCGCATCGTCAAGCGCGCATGGCTCTGGTTTACGGGCATGGGCGCGCGGCGCGCGGCGTTCTTTGTCCTGTCGGCGGTGGTGATGACGATTGTTGTCTTGACCGCTTTCGTCAAGATCACCTCGCAGCCGCAGTTCTGTGTTTCCTGTCATATCATGGTTCCCTATTTCGAGGCTTGGGAAGCCTCGCACCACAATAATGTCGAGTGCATTACTTGTCACATCGAACCCGGCCTGATGGGCACCATTCAAGGGAAGTTCGTGGCGGCGTCGATGCTGGTCAACTATGCCACCGGACTCTATAAGCGTTCCAAGCCGTGGGCCGAAATCTCCGACGCCTCCTGTTTACAGAGCGGCTGTCATGATACTCGTTTGCTGCAGGGGGTGGAAGATTTCAAGGGTGTTCGTTTTGATCATACACCGCATCTGACGCAGCCGCGCCGCGACCGC
>JAHIZR010000280.1 GCA_018814465.1 bacterium
CTTTCTGATGTCCCAGCGTAAACATCTGACTCATATCGCGCGCTTTCTGGCTTATCAGCTCGGCGGCATCACGGCGGAGCAGTTTCGCGACCTGACCGGAGCGACGCTCGAGTTTGCCGATAAGAGCAATCCCCGCAATTCTTATCTGGCCGCGCGCGAATGGCTGGAGTCGCTCGAGTTTCCCAAGCTCTCCACGATGTGGGATGAATATCAGGCGGTGGAATATGTTCATGATCTCGACCGCGAGAGCATGCGCACCTCCTATGATAAGCGCACCGCCGTCATTCATAAAGTCCTTGAAGAATACAAACCGCAGCGAGTCGTTGATCTTTCCTGTAATGCCGGACGTTTTTCCTTCTTGGCCGCCACCATGGGCGCGGATACCTATGCGGTCGATCTGGATGAGGAAGCCGTGGACAGGATGTACGACTATGCGCGGGAGTTTCCCAATCCCTTGTCCGTTGCCGCCGCCGTGCATGATGTCATGAAGCCGCCCCGCGCGGTTGGTGATCTTGTACTGGGACTGGCTCTGACACATCATCTTTCACTCTCGCAGCATCACCGCTTTGAAAATATCGCCGAGCGCTTCGCGGCTTACACGACGAATGTACTCTTGACCGAGTTCATGCCCTATGGCCTGGGGAGCACCAAGCCCCATCCCGATCCGCTGCCTGCCGGTTATGCTTTACAGAAATTCGTGGAGGCTCATCGTCCGCACTTCGGCCAGCTCGAAATCATCTATTTCCCGTCAACGTTGGCCGGATCGTTCCGTATTCTTGTGCTTTGCTCGAAGCGCCGCATGTCTTCCGGCGCGGACACGCAAATTAAAATATCTTTGGTCGAGCGCGACAAAGCGACCGAGACTTTCATCTATCGCTTCATTTGCCCGAGCTGTCAGCAACTCTTCGTCAACAATCCCGGTGAGACGATCCAATGCCCTCATTGCCAAACAACACCGAACTTCACCGCCTTCAAGGTGTAGGGACACGATAAGCTTGCCCTGTAAGGATCGTGCCCGTTGTTCATAGCTACGCAATCCATCCCGTCTATTCTCTATGGTCTAATATAAAAACAACCCCGCCTAAAAAAGACGGGGCTTGTGTTTGAGAGGGATCAGGATTCGGAATAATAGGAATTATGGAATCCACTCGCAGCGATAGTCGAGGTCGGCGGCGGCGGCGGAGACGGGAGAGCGAACCTGAATGAAAGTGATGTCACTGGGGAAAGGCATCTCGACCGGAGCGGGCTGCCAATCATCCCACTGAATGAGAGCCACATCATCGAACCAGGCGTAACCCGTTCCTTCCACGGCCGGGAAGAGACTCAGCCGCACATTCGCGAAGTAGGCATTGGCATAGTAGGGAAGTTCATCTTCGACATAGGTCCAGTCATTCGTGCCGGAAAAGCTTCCGCCGATGACGGTCTGAGTCAGAGTGCCGCTGGAGCGCGTACTGCCGAGTTCGCCTTCAAGGGTTGCGTCCACGGCGTTCTCGGTTTTGATCCAGCCGCATAATGAATAGGTATGCTCAGGATCATAGAAGATGCGCATGGGAAGATTGGTCAGCACATTGCCGCTGACACTGGAAGGCCGTTGCAGCCGAATGCTGCGCGAACCGTCGTGATACTCGTCCTCGTTGTAGGCTTCATAGCCGCTGTTCAGGTTCCAGTTGGTGGAGCCTTCGTCCTCCATGTTGCCGTACCAGAGTACATCGCGGCCATAGCGGATTTCCACGCCTGATAATCCGTCCACATCGGCGGTGACCGGATAACCGCTGTCGGGGATTGAAAACGCTTGCGAAACATACCAGCCGTTTTTCTCGGTCAGAGGAAGCGTCACCGACAGATCACTGCCGGAAGTGACGGCGAGTGTCGTATCCCAAATGACGCGCGCGCTTTCTTCGCCGGGATTGCGCACCAGCCATGTATCGAAATTGCGCGACAGCTTGCTTTCATAGACCAGCAGCTGCCGGGCGAGTTCGCCGGTGCAAGGACGGGGAATCCAATGATCAAGGAATACCGGATGCACGACGGCTTCATCCACGCCATTTTCGGCGGAGAAGTGCGCATGCAATACGACGGTGGGCAGGCATTCGGGATAGTTAAGGTCGAAGGTGTAATTGCCCATACTGTGCGCAATCAATTTGCCGTTATAGACCTCGAAGCCCTGAATGACATGGGGATGATGATTGATGAGCATCGCCGCTCCCTGATCGAGCGCATACTGCCGCATGAGCCGCTCCTGCGCATCGGGAACTTCACTGAAGGTGATAATCTCGGGATCCCACGGATCGAGTTCGGGATGACCGAGTTTGTCGGGGTCAGTGACATATTCGTCGCCTGAATGGACATTGACGATTACGAAATCGGCGATAGCCGCCGCTTCGGGAATGGAGGCTTCAATGGAGCTGTTGTGCCAGTTGGCGAAGCCGGGGCGAGAGCGCCCGGCGTCCAGGAAGGGCTGATCGTTCAGGTAAGAACCGTGCCGGTTGCAGAAACCCAGCATGGCCAGCGACAAGCCGTTGCGGGAGACAAAAGCAGGCCTGCGGGC
>JAHIZR010000281.1 GCA_018814465.1 bacterium
GTCGAGTTCGAATTATTCTGACCGAACAGAGTGTAACCCGCATAGGGTTCCGCCATTAGTTGCAATGCGAAAAGACAGAAAAGAGAAAATGCTGCAAGCATTCGTGCAAACTTTAACATATTATTTATTTAATAGTTTAGGTGGACAAAAAGGAAAGGGCAGGCTAAATGTATTATGAACGGCAATATAAGGATTTTGTTAGTTAGACAATAGTAAAACTCAAAAGTTTAAAGAATTTAGGTTATCGGTCATTTGAGCGAATTGTGGGAATAATATGCGCGTGAAAGTTAAACATTTGCACAAAAAAGAAGTGGCTCAGAAGTAAGTTCCAAACGCGAAAATCTTCCTGACAAATCGATGAAAAGCAAATCACCTTAGTAAAAAATTATCGACACACTTTAGACGTAAGAAGCAACCATAATATTCATTTGCTGATAGCGTTTGAATAATTGGATCAGGGTGCCTTCGTTTTTATGCTCGTGGCTGTACAGGTTCTTAGGTCTATCACTTCATGTGTCTAAACAAAAACACCCTTGCTAAGTAATTGCTTAACAAGGGTGTTTTTGTGGAGACAGCGGGAATCGATTAATTCATCTCTTTCTCTGGAATTTTTAAGCAGTGGTACCTAAGTCTCGTTTTGATATTCGGTTTCCATCCGTTCAGGCACACTTACGTCACAAGCAGGTTGTGTATTGAAGTTCTGATCCCTAACTTCCGGCGATTCCTATCTCAAGAACATTGCTTTTTTGACCGAACGGAATCCACTCGCTTCCATCACGATCAGATAAATCCCACTGGAACAGGTTCTGCAATCCCAATTAATCGAATGATGTCCCGCATCGATTGATCCAGAGACTATCTGATCCACCTCCCTGCCCAGAATATCGAAGATCCGGATGGAAACATCGGACACATGCGGCAATCCAAACTGGATTGTTGTTGACGGATTGAAGGGATTAGGATAGTTTTGAGTCATGAAAAACTCTGTCGGCAAAGTCCCAGTCCCAGGATTCACCGACTCGCTGCAATCGATGACGAACTCCTCGGTTTCAAGAGTATCACGACGCTCACTGCGAATACTGACGATTGTTATCCGGTTCCCAGAGATGATTGTGGAATCGATAACGGGTATCTCGATTTGAATCTCGTCTTGCGGAGGTGTCAGTACTAAAATAAATTCGTGTGCACCTTCCTCGAAGGAAACAAAGACAGAGTCCATTTCAATTTCCGCACAGTGATCCAACATCACATCAATAATTTCACCGCAATGGACGGTATCGGGCAGCTCTGAGGTGACAATTGCAAGTGTCCGAGCCTGACCTTGAGCGGTTTCTGATGCGCTGTCCGTACCGCAAACGTTGTTGTGTGCACGAACATAGTATTCATGCAGTCCCGCGTCATCGACACCAGTATCATAGTACTCGGTCAAAAGCGCGGTTCCCACCTGCTCACCGTCCCGATAGACTAGATACTCATCCACTTCGCCGGGGGCATCTGCCCACTGCACGAGAATGCTGTCACATACGCCGCTGCCGGCTGTGATTTCTGTTGCCGTGCCTGCGGGGATGTGGCATACACCCTCAGCACCCTCGCTTACTGGCCCAGTACCACAAATCGTATTCAATGCTGCAACTTGGAACAAATGCAGACCGATAGTGCATGGAGTGACCATAAATGTCGTTACTTCCGCGCTTACCGTGCCGAGTGATCCGGTCTCATCAAAGATTTCATAGCCGTCAACATCGCCTGCGGCAGTGTTCCATGACACCAGCACTTCTTCGCACCGATCATTGGAGGCAGTTACGTTTCCAACCTGCCCCGGTACATCGACTAAAATTGTGATAATCGTGTCATCGGATGGTCCTTCACCGCAACCGTTGAATCCTGTGATCGAATATTGATATGTACCGGGAAGCGGTGTATCAACAAAGGATGTCACGTTCGCACCCAGCGTTGCGATGAGTGTGGGCGGATCACCACTATAGAGATAATATCCGTCTTCATCCTCAAGGTTATCCCACGTTAGAGTAATATCCGTACAGTTGTTCTCAGGTGTAGTGAAATTCTGAACTGCACCCGGAACATTACGCCGCAATCCTGTGGCTAGTTCGCCGGTCATGCTTCCTTCTCCGCAATCGTTGTATGGGTATACCGCGTAAAAATGATCACCCGGAGTTGCCTCACTATCTGCGTAAGCATCAGCATCAGCGGGGAGAGAATCAATGGGAGTCCATGAACCGTCGCGGTAAACAATGTAGCCAAGTTCTTCCGTGACATCCGTCCATGTGAGATAGATTGCCGTGCAGCTTGTATCGGATGCCGTACAATCGGATACGGGTTCCGGCACATCACGACGGACACCCTCAGCAGGATCGGACTCGGGGCCAAAACCGCAAATGTCACGTGCGGCAACGGTATAAGTATGGACACCGGGACTGGGAGAATCCTCATACTCCTCCTCGCCCGCTCCAGTACTGTCAAAGGGCATCTCGGCGTCATCGCGATACAACAGATATGCCTCCGCTCCTGCAACTGCATCCCACAACAGGTTAATGTGTTCGCAGTCATCTATTGACGCAGTCAAGTTCTGAACTTGTTCAAGCGCGGGATCAACATCTCCGAATACCGGTTCCGAGGGTTCACCGTCGCCGCACTCGTTTCGGGCCATTATATAGAATTCATGCGTACCCGGCGCGGCGATCCCGGTCACAAGTGAAGTGCAGTCAGCCGGGAGCGTGGTCAGGGAAACTTCATCTAACACAATCTCATATTCTGTTTCATCCGCAACGTCATTCCAATTAATCGTTGCAACAGCGCACTCAATATCCACCGTAAGATTCTGCACCTGTTCAGGCACATCACGGCGCATACCGCTCAACGGTCCCGACATGGCACTCTCGCCGCACTCGTTGAAAGCTGTCACCGTATAGTCGTAGTCAGTTCCCGGCACCGCGTTCTCATCAAGGAACGTCTCCATATCGGCACTTGCGGTGTCGCTTTGCCCATCATTACGCACAATCCGGAATCCATCCTCATCGTTGGACTGGTCGTTCCATACCACCTCCACATGATCGCAATGATCATTGCTTGCGCTCTGTATTACCGGAGCATTGGGAGGTGAAAGAAGAGCCGAGGAAACAGATTCAGAAAGCGGACCCGCGCCGCACACGTTGAATGCAAGGACGGCAAATGCATGAGGATCCGTGTCATCAAATCCGAAAGCTCCTGTCGTATCCGCTGTTCGCAGTTGAGCGATACCATCCACGGAAACCTGATAGGAATCCGCTTCCGCATGCGATGACCATTCCAGATGAATCGAGTCACATGCGGTATCGATCCTCGTGAGATTTACTGCACCGGGGATATCACGTCGTGTACCGGCAACTGCTTCAGACCATGTACCTTCGCCGCAACTGTTCACGCCGGACACATGGTAGGTGTAGGTTCCCGGATTCGGACTATCTGTAAACGTTGACTGACCGCCAGGAACAGTCGTTACAAAGTTTAAATCCCGGTAGATTTTATAGAAGTTTACTCCAGCAAGTCCGTCCCAACTTAAATCAACTTGATCACAATCAGCGGTACTTGCTGTCAAATTCGTGACAGCAACGGGGGCCACCAGCAACGATCCGTCATCCGGTTCCGACGCAGTCGCTGTTCCGCACCGGTTATATGCAGCGACCGAGTAGGTATGTACCATGCCCGGAACAGCCGTCGAATCATGATAGTATTCGAATGCCGCATCTACACTGTCAAGCAGCGCTGTATCCCGATTGATATAATAACCATCAGCGTGAATCGCTGTATCCCAGTCCAGTCTGACATAGTCGCAATCTTGTTCATCTTCGGCGACCAAGCCCGTGACTTGCACTGTCTCTTCAAGCCGGAAACCATCCACTTCATTGCTCAATCCGCTAACTCCGCATTCATTGAAAGCATAGACTGAATAACCTGAAATCTGGCCGGGAGTTGCCGACATATCCAAATAGGATGTTTCGTTTGCCGCTACCGTTACCGGATCAGAGAACGGCATATTGATGATGAATCCCTGCTCATTCATTGAGTTGTCAGTCCATGAGAGCTGAATACCCGCACAAAGTGTATCGCTGGCAGTCAGGCTTGTCGGGGTAAAGGGTGCTGCGTCGCGAAAACCGTTATTGGGTTGCGACTGTGGTCCTTCACCGCAGGCGGTCGCGGTAGAAACGGTATAAGCATAGACAGTGCTCGCGGCTGCGGTTTCATCAATCCATTGGTGCGTGTCCTGTGGGGCATTCGCCATCCACAATCCGTCGCGGTAGATTCGATGATAATAGGTGTCAATATCTTCTCCAATGCTCCCCCATACGATGGTTATCTCACAGTCTCCGTCGGTCGCCTCTACGACAACCGCCGATCCCGGAATTGCATTGGACTCCCCTGCCACCTGTGTTGAGGGTTCGCCTTCACATGGACCGTTCAGCGCTCGTACATCATAGCTATAGGATTGCCACGGGTTTGCAGTCAGATCTTCGCAAAATACGGTATTCGCAGGTAAATCGGATCCGATTTGAACACCGTCCCTGTAAACTCGGTATCCGATCTCATTGAGTGCATCTGACCATGTTATCCGAACCGTGTCGCAAAGATCAGTTGTTGCAGCAACCCCCTGCACAACCGGCAATACCGCGTAAAGTGTACCGTTATTCGGAACCCCCAATGAACCGTTCCCGCAGTTGTTGAAAGCATAGACATTATAGTTGTAGGTTCCGGGAGCGGCGGTAACATCGACATATGTCGTGTCGTTCATCGGTGTCTGGCCTATAGATATCCCGTTGCGAAGCACCGCATAGCCGTTTTCGTCCGATAGATCGTCCCACACGATTTCAACTTGCCCGCAGCCTTCGTCTTCGGCAACAATATTGCTGACTGCGGGCGGCGCCGTACCCGGATTAACGTCCAACACATAGGTCCCTGACGCGCCACCGGAGCCTTCGATCGTTACATAGTAAATGCCCGCCACCAGATTCAGACAGGAACACTGGGATTGCAGCGGCGATAATTCACAATCAAGATAGTCGTCATTCGAGCAGACGTTATCCACGCAACAATAAGTACCGATAGATAGGTATGTATCGAAATTGGATCCACAAAGTGAGAAGTTCCAGTAGCCGCCTGCGGGGATGGTAACTTCAACAAGCGCGTCCTCCGACGGCTGCAAGTCGCAATCATTACCGGCGCCGCCGGTCGGCCCCGCGACTAATCCGGGCGCCGGAAGTATGGCGTCGATATCCAAGCAGCAAATTGAACCGGAGCATGGCGTGCCATCGTCGGAGATTTCCAATTGAAAATCTCCTTCATAGTCGCCGCATCCATGAACCAGAATCAAATACTCTTGTCCGGGTGCGGAGCACCAACTGACTGTAGACAGTAAAGTTGTATAGGGACACGCTACGTCGTCGTCATTTCCGTCGACACAAATCAACTCTGCACATCCACACGCATAGACAGACAATCTGGTGTCGAAATTTGTGTAGGCGTTGCAGGTCGTCGCCGTCAGGGCATTTCCGGTTCCTATGACCGAGTACCACACTCCCCTCGACGTGACGGGATCCGGACAAGCGGGCACGTTCGCGTAAGGTGCACACAAGGTTGTACCCTGAATACTGCCGGGCACCGCCAGCGGCTCCGCCGCTTCACATGACGAATTAACCGGCGGCGGATCACCCAATTCGATCGTCAGATCAAATGCGGGGATGCAATTCGGTGACGGCCAGGTATCGACCATGATATAATAGGTTCCCGGCGTAAGGTTCAGACAACGAAGTTCGTGCGTACCCGAAAAGGAAGCGGAGAACGCGATGCAATCAGAAGCATCCGGTGGACAATGATCATCCAGCACGATCCCGGTCCAGGAAGTGCCAAGCGGATCCAATGTGATTCGGTAAGTGTTCTCTTGTGTCACCGTCCACCGATAGATGACGTCTTCGCCACCGTCGTAAACCCCAAGACATGTGTTCTCATAGTCATTTACCATTCCACATGTTGTCTGATTCGTGAGGGAGACGAGTCCCTCAATCTCGATCGGATGATCGCAGGTCTTGCCGACTGTGTTAAATGTGAAGCGATAGTCCGAGAGAACGGGATAACCTGAGAAAGCACTCGGCGCTATGAACACATCGTAATTACCTGGAGCGAGTTGAGATGAGATGAGTGTTGCGGTACTGCACAGATCAGCAGTTTTAAAGTCGATAAAGCTCGGCGCTGTACAATTATGCTCGAGATAACCGAAAAGCAACGGAAACTCCGCGACCGCTGTAATCTGAATCATTTCGGTCTGACTCAGAGTGAAACGATACCAGTCCGTATCCCGATAACTAGAACCTGAAGGTCCAATATAGGTGAATCCCTGTCCAACATACAACCATCCGGGTTCAATAATCGTGAAGCTGTTCACTCCTCCAGCGTCGTCATTATTGCATCCTCCATTGCAGTCAAGGCGGGCATGAGAAGAATCAGGTATTTCTTCACATTCTACTATATCTCCCGGCTCGGGATCTGCACAAGTGAGACATCGAGCAATTCCTAAGTCGTAAGTGTCGATACAGGGCATCCATAGGTCAATATAGATGAAGTACGTGCCTGGCATCAAATGCAGACAATTGAAGCCGTGCGGAACGGGGTCATCCGACGTGCTGATTGCAATACAGTTTCCGAAACCATCGGGCGGACAGTTGTCCTCAAGAGCGATGCCTGTATAAATCGTTTCGTACGGGCTTAGCAAGATACTATAATCCCCTTCTTCAGTTACTGTCCACTCATAGACAATATCCTCGCTTATTTCATACGAGAAACCCAAACAGTAGCCAATATGGTCGCTACCGAATCCACATGTCGTCTGATTGACAAGCTGCGTCTCATCAGTGATTGGAATCGGATCCTCGCACGTCGCGCCCTGCGGGCATGGCGAACAGTTCATAGTAATACGATAGTCGAGTGGAACCGGAATCCCTGAGTAATCAATCGGGTGCAATTCGATGGCATATGTTCCGCTGTCAAGGCAATAGCTGAATTCTCCGGTACTGCAGCTTCCAAATCCCCAAGTTAATTCAAGAATGTTGACACAGGAAATGGGATCGATTATCCGAAAATTAGTTCTCGCTTCAGTTGAGATGATAAAGTTGACCATCGTTTGCGAATCGAGCGTGAAGACAATCGCGTCAATATCTCGCTCAGGTATACCTTCGCGTACATAGGTAAACAGTTCTCCAAAAAAGCTCTCGCCGCACTCAATCGTATCCACGCACGAAACAGGGCATCCGAACTGGATTGCCGTACTGCATCCTCCGTTGCAGTCGTTCATGGCATGGGACGTATCCGGTACTTCCTCGCATTCTTCGACATCTCCACACGAAGCGACATCGCAAGTAGGACATTTCCCTACTTCCAGAATGTAATCTCCCGAGGCGCCTCCGTAACCATCTACAACGATATAATAGGTATGACCTGTTGATAAAGTAACACATTCAAGAAGAGAGCGATATGATCCCAATGATCCCGGGCAAGGAGATGCATCGTCGTTGCAAGCTATCGGCGCACCTGAGCAAACATCTTCGTAAATAAAGAGTTTGGTATCGTAGTCGGAGCGACAGAGTCCGAAAGTCAGTTGCTCTGAAGCCGAAGGAGTATAACGATAGACCACATCGGGAGAAGTACTCCCCGTATAGGGACAGGCGTAGTCATAATCATCCGTAAAGGTTGATGTATTGCCGAAGTTGACGGAAGGAACTGTGAGAGGAAAGGGGTCTGAGCAATTGTCACCCGGTTCATCGAGTGAGATTGTCCGAGGGCGGAGCGCGCGCAGCTCCTCTAATTGACGATCAATCTCGGTAACATCACCGTCCGCAATTTCTGTTTCCTTTCGCTCAGTAAGCAACGCATGTAACTCATCCTTTAGCGGATCAGTTTCAGAAATGTCAGGAACTGAAATCACGTCTGATTCCATATGCCGTCTGAGAGGTTGCGGAGGCAGAGGAATCGGTCCTTCGAATTCATGGGTTCTCCAAAGCTCAAACAGACGTGCTTCAATTTCCTTTGTCTCGCCGCCGTCCTCAGATGTCTTCCATAGTCGCTTCAATAGGTTCCCGATCTCATCACCGATCGGACCTTCAGGCCATACTGGTTTTTGAGTTGCTGGTACCGGTTGTATCTGTTCAGGAACTGATCCGGGAGACATACTGCTCGTGGTCGGCGCGTCCGCTTTAGCTCCTGTAGACTGCTTGCCTGACAATGGCAAGCGTGGCGACCGCACAGTGTTAATCATTGATTGCTTTGAGGGCAATTGCGAATAGAGTTCTATCAGGCGTTCACGAATTCTCAATACGTCGCTTTCGTTATTCACATTATTCAGCAACTCCAACTCCAGCATCTCTATCTCTACCTTGATGCCCCCGTAAGGTTCCTGGAGTTTCTTTCCCGTATCAAGTGGTCGAACGGTTTTGGGATCAACAGAGTATATATGAACCGCGGTATCGAGTTTTGCAGGCCATTTTTGTATCGTCCGATCTGATATCGATTTGTTTTTTTTCGTACTTTTCGCAGTCGGATTGCTCTTTTCTGATACGACCTTTTCCCCGGCGATGCCGAGCAGAAAAAGTGTGAAGAGTATCGTAAGACCGACCATCATTCGATTCATGAGTTTACCTCCTGAAAATCTTTCAAACGAAAGGAACTCGATGATCTAATCATAGGGGAGAGTATGCAAAAGTGTTCGTCCCGTTATACGAAGAACAGATATTGTTAAATTCCGTCTATTATCCCGTAAGAATGTTACCGCCCTGTCTTTTTCTGCCTTCCTAATAGGTAATCCGGAATCTTGCTTGAGGAGACAAGCCACAGTATTCCTGTGGCTTGTTCAACGCATCTTGAGCTATCGTTGTTCAGCTCATAAGATACATGGATTATACTGAAATGACGGAGTTCACCGCCAATGGGGAAAAAGTGGCTTTGAGCGCGAATTGACTTCAAGGCAGGTACCCGATTGATGGCGGAATGGGTAGGCTAAATGGGGCATGGAAGGGGAGGACAGCATTGCCTACATATTAAGTTACACTGAACATGATGAAAACGCAAGAATTTTCGACCGCAAATTTCAAAATAACAGTGGATCAAAGTAAATCTTGGCAAGATTAGTTCAATTCTGAAGCTTAAATAAAAACAGTTAACTGTGAATCAGTATAGGTCAAAGATCCGAATCTGCCGCAGATAGTAAGAGGCATGCAAGATAGCTCGGTTTGTAGTGTTTTTTACGTACACTGAAATATCACGTTATCAATGGTTTTGATACGGTGAAAGGCGCATAATAGTGCGCATCACGTAAATCAATCGGTATAACTACATAGAGAATTACCCTTGTCAAGTATATACTTAACAAGGGTAATTTAGTGGAGACGGCGGGAATAGAATCATTCGTCTCTTTTTCTGTTCTGAACGTAAAACGCCGAAACTTGGCATCATTTTCCAGACGCCCAAACCGGCGGAGTGCTACCTAAGTTCCTAATTTAACCTCTAAATTCCTCTCAGTTTGGCACATTAACGTACACTCGGGTTTTGAACTAATTATTAGCGAACCCAAAAGATCTATTTCTGATACTTACCTGGTTCTCCCCTTTCCATACTTCAGGTATAGTGCAGGCACAACAATCATGTTCAATGCTGTGGAAGACAACAGACCACCAAGAATGACGATAGCCATGGGCGTTTCGATTTCCTTGCCGGGCTGGCCTCCACCAAGAGCCAGCGGAATGAGCGCCAAGCCTGCACAGAGCGCCGTCATCAGAATCGGGCTCATTCGCTCCATGCTACCCTGAACAATTGCATCAGTCCTTGACTTGTCTTCCTCGTCCATCAGGTGATGGTAATGTGAAATCAACAGGATGCCGTTTCTGGCTGCGATTCCGAACAGTGCTACAAAACCGACCAGACTGGCAATCGATACAATTCCATCCGTCATTCCAATCGCAAACACGCCTCCAATCAACGAAAGAGGTAGATTTACCATTACCAAAAGTGCATCCCGGAAGTTGCCGAATTCCGTGAAGAGTAGAATCAGAATCGCCAGAATGGATAGAATAGTAAGCGCGAAGATCGTGCGGCTGGCAGACTGCGCACTTTCAAACTGACCGCCATACGAAACAAAATAGCCCTCCGGCAATTCCACATTCGCCGCGACCGCCTGTTGTACATCATTCACAACATCACCTAAGGCACGTTCCGCGACATTTGCTTGAACAACAATCTTCCGGCTCACGTTCTCTCGCGAGATCATGTTCGGACCGGTTGAGCGATACACGGATGCCAGTTCACCAAGCGGCACGAAATGTCCGGTCGGTGTGTAAAAGGGCGCACGCAGAATCGCGGACGTGTCCGCGCGCGCGGATTCGTCATAACGCACGATCAACTCAAAGGCAAACTGTCCTTCCAGAATCTGGCCCGCCACTGATCCATTGAAAGCGGTCTCAATCGCCTCAGCAAGCTCTACAGGTTTCACACCATATTGCGCCATCGCCTCGCGGTTCATCTCAATCCGCAACTGCGGCACGGCAATCTGCGGTTCAACAGAGAGATCAACTACGCCCGGCACGGTTTCCATTTGTGCCTTGATCTTCTCAGCGATACTGCGAAGCTCGGTCAGATTTTCGCCGAAGATTTTTACGGCAATCGCCGCCTGGGTTCCACTCAGCATATGGTCAATGCGATGAGAAATCGGCTGGCCGAGGCTGATAAAGGTTCCCGGTACCAGTGCCAGCCGTTCACGCAGGTCTTCCAGCATTTTCTCTTTGTCGATATCCGGTGCAAGTCGCGCTTCCATCTCTGTACCGTTTGAACTCAGAGCATGCTCGTCTAACTCTCCTCGACCGGTTCTTCGGGCGACGCTTTCCACATCCGGATGCGACAGCACGATCTCTTCGATCATCCTGCCGATTTGATGAGACTCAGACAACGACGTTCCCGGAGGCGCTACAGCGATCACCGTCAGCGAACCTTCATTGAATTCCGGCAGAAAGGCATGACCAAATCCCGCATAGAGACCCACGGCAATCACCAGCAGCACCAGCGATAACACAATCACAATTTTGCTGTGTTTCAAGGCGAAATCCAGCGCGGGTCGATAGGCACTCTTCAGAATTCTTACCAGCCAGGACTCGCGTTCAATCTGCTTGGTTTTCAGCTTTCCCAGCAGATAATAGCTCATTGCTGGAACAACCGTTACCGCAACGAATAGAGAGCCCAGTATCGAGACGACGAAGGCAATACCCAGCGGTCGCAGCAACCTGCCTTCCACACCTGAGAGGAAGAACAGTGGCGTGAACACGGCAATGATGATGAAGGTTGCGATTACAATCGGCTTGCGCACCTCAATCGACGCCTCGTAAATGACCTCGAAGATTGACCGCCGCTTTCCTTCGGAAGCCTGCGCATTCAACCGCAATCTCCGATAGACGTTTTCCACGTCAATGATCGCATCGTCAACCAGCAGTCCGATTGCAATTGACAAACCTCCCAGCGTCATCGTGTTGATGGTGCTGCCCATTAGATTCAGGGTGAACGCTGCCACCACCAGCGACAGCGGAATTGCCGTCAGGCTGATAACCGTTGTGCGGATATTCGCCAGGAACAGCAGCAGAATGATCGTCACCAGGATGGCGCCATCCCGCAGGGCATGCAGCACATTTCCAATCGCCACATTGATGAAATTCGCCTGTTGGAATACATCGGTACGAATCTTGATATCCGCCGGTGCCAGGCTCTGAATCTCGGCAATTGCCTTTTCGATGCGTTCAGTCAGTTCAAGCGTGTTCGCCATCGGTTGCTTCTGCACGGACAGAATGACCGCGTCTTTGCCGTCTACCGATGCGGTTCCCAAGGGCACACCACCGCCTATCTGAACATCCGCAACCTGTTCGATTAAAACAGGCGTTCCCTTCTTCGTTGTGACAACCGTCCTGCGCAAATCATCCAGCGTTTCAGCACGCCCGATGCCGCGAATCAAGTATTCCTGACCGCTTTGGAGCAGAAATCCGCCGGTTGTATTCTCACTGGACAGCCGCGCCGCTTCTTCTACCTGCTCCAGCGAGACGCCATGTGCCAGCAGCCGCTCAGGCTTTACCATAATCTGGTACTGCTTCACCTGCATGCCGATAGGCACAACCTGCGCCACTCCCGGAATTGCCAGCAATCGCCTGCGCAGGAAATTATCCGAATAGGCGCGCATGTCAATCGGCGCTAGCGAATCACTGGTTACCGTGATCAGCATCACTTCTCCCATGATAGAGGAGATTGGTGCCAATATCGGCGGTTCCATATGCGGCGGCAAGGAATTCACTACCGACTGCAGCCGCTCATTCACGAGCTGTCTCGCCTGCAGAATATCAGTTCCCCAAGTGAATTCAACCCAGACAAACGCCATCCCAGTCGTGATCGACGACCTGACACGACGCACTCCAGTCGCACCGTTCATGGCTGACTCAATTGGAAACGCGACCAGACTTTCAATCTCCTCGGGCGCCAGCCCGTGCACATCCGCCATAATCGTCACCGTCGGCGCGGTCAACTCGGGGAAAATATCTATCGGCATCTGCTGCGCGACATAGATTCCGCTGAAAAGAATCACAACTGCCGCAAGCAATACATGAAATCGCTTCTCCAGTGATTTTCGAATCATCCAGTTAAACATATCTCCCCCTTAATGCGCGTGACCGTGACCGACTTCACCGGTCGCGGAAGATGCAAGTTTGACTTTGTAAGCGCCTTCTGTAACCACGCGCTCTTCGGCTTCTACTCCCGAAAGAATCTCCACCCAGTTTCCATCCACGATCCCTAACGATACAACGCGCCGGGTGAAGCTCTCTCCCCCCTTCTGCACATAAACAACCGGTGTTCCGTTGTCATCAATGACTGCGGAGCGCGGCACGGCCACGGCCTCTTTACCTTGCGCGGTCTGTACATACACCTGCGCGAACTCACCGACTTTCAGCTCGCCCTCAGGGTTCTTCAATTCAAAGGTTATCGGAACACGACGCGTTTCCGGATCGAGAATGCTGCCGGATGCGATGACCCTGCTTTCGAAATCTGCGGTATAGTACAATTCGCTCGAACTACCCAACGTGAAGCAGGCATTCTGAACATCCTCGATGTTTTTCGCGTCACCGGCCGCCACACTGACTTCCAACCAGATCAGCGATGGATCCACGATGCTGAACAGTCTCGATCCCTGCTCGACAAAGGAACCATAGGCTTCCGCATGGTGTGCGATCACACCGTCACGCGGTGAGCGAATCGCGAAATGCGGATCGCCGTCATTAAAGTCCTGTAATTCCGCGCCGCCTAATGCCGCTGTCAACTGCGCTAACTTCACAGAAAGCCGCTGTTCCGCCTCCTGCATTCTGCGTGCTGACACAGCATTCTCATCCGACAGCTTCTGCAATCGTTCCAGTTCACTCTTTGCTAGTCGGTATTCACCTAACAGTTCGTACCAGCTATTATCCGCGCTTGGTGAGGGTGACAGCATGGCCAATGGCTGTCCCGTGCGAACTCGCTGGCCATGCCGCACGGCTCCGTACTCGTGATCCGGCATCAGCACGCCCGCAAACGGTGCAAATACTTCCGACATTCGTGTTCCGGCAGGCTTCAATTCACCTGGTGCTCTCACATTTGCAAACAACACGCGCTGCTCTGCAAGTCCCGTCTCAGTACCCAGCATCCATTGCTGCTCCTTCAGGAATGGTATTCCTTCACCGTCATGTTCGGCATGCGGAACATGTGCGGACTCTTCATCCTCATATACGTACGTAAAAGGCACTACCACTGCACCGCTCATATCGGGTGCGTTCAGTTCAAAGATCAGGTCGTAGACGCCAACAGCGGGCGGTTCGATGTCAGCAACGAAAATCCCTGTCCGGGTAACCGCAGGAACCACTTGTGTCTTGACCGTATCTTCGCGTTGCGCCCACTTGATCAGCAGTGAACCACGCGTCACCGGCTTAAAAGTCTCCATGCTCGTGAAGTGCAGAATTCCTTCGGAACTTTGTCCGGTAACGAAGGGTGGCCACTCGGCAAACAGTTCAAGGCCGTCCTGCCAGAGTGTGACAACAACTCCGCCTTCGCCGTGTCCGTGCCCGTGATCTCCATGATCATCATGGGCTGTTTCTTCCGTGCCATGGTCATGCCCGGAATGGTCGCCGCAGCCAATCACGGCAAAGCTCAGCGCGGCTGCCAGCATGAAAAATGTGCTTATATATTTCATCTTAATTGGTCTCCAGGATTGGGTATCCGGTTAACTGGCGCAGCGCTAAATCTGCCTGCCAGCGAGCGGTTTCAAGCGCATAGATCGATTGTAGGGTGGAACGACTTGAAGCGAATGCATCCAAC
>JAHIZR010000282.1 GCA_018814465.1 bacterium
GAATGTTTGATTGATGAATAAATAAGTCAAATCCGTAAATCAGAAAGAACATGAACAATTCCTCAACCGGAGAGCTGTCCGGCAAAGTTGCGCTCATCACCGGTGGCTCGCGCGGTATCGGGCGTGGCATCGCCCTTAAACTGGCGCAAGCGGGCGCGGATGTTATTGTCAACTACCTCGAACGGGAAGATGCCGCGCATGAGGTCGGTGACTGGATAAAGGGGATGAATCGGCGCGTCCTGCTCTGGAAAGCTGATGTTTGCCGCGAAGATAAAGTCGAAAAAATGTATGCCAAAATTGCTTCGGAATTCGGCAAACTCGATATCGTTGTCAGTAATGTCGGTCCCTTCATGATCAAACCTGCGCTGAAACTGACGGTTGAAGATTGGGAACTCATGCTGCGCGGCAATCTGACGAGCTCCTTCCTGATCGCTCGCGGAGCGGTACCTTTGATCGAGCGTCGCGAAAACGGCGGCTCAATTGTTTTCATCGGCGCGCCCAATGCAGAGCGAATCGGTTCCCAGAGCGAGTCCTGCGCCTACTCAATTGCCAAAACCGGTGTCGTCATCTTGGCTCAAACTCTGGCTCGCGACCTTGGATCGAAGTCAATCCGGGTCAATGTTGTTAATCCCGGCTTCATCGAAAATGATTCCATGACGCCCCGTATGCGTTCATGGATGCCCAATGAAGTGCCTCTTGCTTCGATCGGCAGCCCGGCTAACATCGCCGACGCAGTTCAATTCCTGGTGTCAGACCGCGGAGCGTACATCTCAGGCGCTGTCCTGAATGTTCACGGAGGCCTGTGGATATAGAGGCATGCTCTAAGATACTCCCTGTATATCTCGAAGTCAAATTTAGAGCTTGTCTAAAGTTAAGTCGCATGAGAGTGCATTGAGTGCCCATATTAAAACTAAAATATTGAATATACTATAATAAGATATATGCAATCATATTCAAGGATATGCATTCTTTTAATTAATACTGTTTGAAGTATATAAGAAACGATTTTTTGAGTGGTCTGTCATTTACGGGACAGACCACTTTTCTCTTGCCATCTCTTGACAATCTTATTAACTTACCTCCCACGTAAAATTTGCCTACTGAATCCAGGAGGACAACCACATGTCTCGCACCCTTGCACTGCTGCTGCTGATGGGGATGATCTTGTCCGGAGCCATCGCCTCTGAACTTGCACAAGATTTCCCGCGAGGATACTCGAATCCCGTCATAGCCAATCCCGCGCTGAATATCTCTCGATCGAACTATGAGTTCACTTCAATTTCGCTTTCGTCTCCGCAAGTTGAAATAGATGAAGTTGTTGTCGATCTCGAGACCTATCACTCCCTCAGCATTCCCGATGAATCTATTTACTACCGGGAAGGCTGTCCCGCAGTCCCCCAAATCACTCGATTTTATCGCATCCCCAATACCGGCTCCGTTGATTTAGTTATCCGCGAAGCTTCGTACTCGCTCGTTGATGATATTAACTCTCTTCCCATCCAGCCTGAAGCAGATCGTTTCCGTCAGGTCCCCGTCAAAGCCGCGGATGTCTATGAAGTTGATAGCTGGTACCCGGCGGAAATCGCTGTCGCGGGGGATCCGATGATTATGCGCGATTACCGTGTGGTGCCGGTCACGCTGTTTCCGGTGCAGGTGAACACCTTGACCGGGCAGGCGCGGATCTACGACCAACTGGATGTCGATCTGGTGGCTAACGATACTCCGGGTGAAAACGAAATAGTCAATTCCCGACCGGCTTCCGGCGCTTTTGCTCCGGCTTATTCCCGCTTCATTGCCAATTTGGACGAAACCTCGCTTGATGACGATGCCAACTACACTCCCGGTCAATATTTGATTCTCTGCCCGGATAATTCCACAATCCTGCAATGGGTTGATACCTTGTCGACGTGGAAACGCCGCCGCGGATTTGAAATCGAAATCGATGCCCGTGATAATTGGACTTACAGTACAATGAAGAGCCGGGTTCAGCAAGCCTACAATGCCGAAGACAGCAATCTCGAGTTCGTTTGTATTGTCGGAGATCCCATGCAGGGCACCTATTACATGCCGACTTCCACTACGAATTGGGATGGGCAGTA
>JAHIZR010000283.1 GCA_018814465.1 bacterium
CAGAGTCTGGAAGAAGTCTTCCACAAGCTTACCGCAGCCTAATCAATTTATTTATCCACATTCAGCAATAACTGTTCAGTACAGGATATGCATAACATTTTAAGTATCGGCAGGCGCGAGTTCCGATCCTATTTCAACTCACCGGCAGCCTACATCGTAATCACTTTTTTCCTTGTGATTGCCGGCTATTTCTTTACCAGCAATCTTTTCCTGATGAATCAGGCGAACATGCGGACGCTGTTCGGCATCGTGCCGCTGCTGTTCGTATTTTTTGTTCCGGCGATTTCCATGCGATTGATCGCGGAGGAGAAGAAGTCGGGAACGATCGAACTGCTTTATACGTATCCGATTAAGGATTCAGAAATCGTCATCGGCAAGTATCTCGCGGCTCTTGGATTTGTCGCGATAATGCTTCTTCTGACTACCGTTTACGCAATATCTACCAGCATGTTGGGCGATATGGATGGCGGTCAGGTGGCGGCAGGCTACATCGGTCTGCTGCTGCTGGGCGCGGCTTATCTGGCAATCGGAGTATTTGCTTCATCGATTACCGAAAACCAGATTGTCGCGTTCATCGTCGCGCTCTCGATTTCATTCGTATTTTTCATTCTGGACAAGATCCTCTTTTTTCTCCCGTTGAGTCTGGCAAGTATTCTTGAATATCTGTCGATTGAGTATCATTTCCAGAATATCGCCCGCGGAGTCATTGACACCCGGAATCTTATCTATTACTTTTCGATGATTTTTGTCGGTCTGCTGCTGGCCAGTCATGCGCTTTCGCGCCGGCGCGGCGATTAAGCGGCGGACAGGGGAAACAACACGAATCAAACCGAAAACAAAGAATTTTACTATGAAGAAGAACACCTGGTCCGTTGCAAGTGTATCCACCTTACTGGTAATGATCGCCATTATCATTGTGGTGAACCTGATTGGACTCCGCCTCTTTGCGCGGGCGGATCTGACGGACAACAAAATCTATACGTTGAGTGATGCCTCCAAGCGTCTGGTGAGCAATCTTGAAGACCGCTTGACTGTGAAGGCTTATTTTACCCGCGATCTGCCGCCGCCATACAACGCGAACGCGCGCTACGTGAATGATGCGCTGGAAGACTACCGTTCTTACAGCAATGGTCACTTTCACTTTGAGTTTATTGATCCCGCTGACGAAGAAGCGTTGGAAAAGGAAGCCCAGCAGTACCGCGTGCAGCCCGCGCAGGTGAATGTGGTCGAAAAAGACAACCTGCAGGTCAAGAAAGTCTATATGGGTCTGGTGCTGATCTACGGTGACAAGCACGAAACCATTCCCATTATTCAGAACGTCGACAATTTCGAATACGAAATGACCTCGACGATCAAGCGATTGACGGCGGAGAAGCTTCCCAAGATCGGATTTCTGGGCAATTTCAACACGCCTGATCTCGGTCAGGAGATGCGCAATGCGACGACCGCGTTGTCGCGCTTTTACGAAGTCGTGCCGGTGAACACGATGACAGGGAGCGAGTTGATTCCGGATGATATCGATGTGCTTTGTATTGTTCAGCCGGAAACGCCGTTCGACGATTGGACCAAGTTTTGCATTGACCAGTTCATCATGCGCGGTGGCAAAGTCGGCTGGTTTATGAACAAGGTAAATGCCGATGCCTCATCTTCGGTCGCCACAGGTATTCATCTAAACATTGATGATATGACCCGCAAGTTTGGTTTCAGCGTTGCCGACAATCTGGTAACCGACGCGCACGCCTCGATGATAAATGTGCAGTCGCAGCAGGGCTTCTTCATGGTGCGGAATCTGGTTCGCTACCCCGCGTTCCCGGAGATTCGTACTTTCAACCCCGAAAGCCAGATCGTAAAAGATCTACAGGCGGTTGCCATGTTCTTCCCCAGCTCGGTTGATACGCTGACGCCCGTTGGCGGTTCAGTATCTTTCAAGCCGCTCATGTTCAGCAGCGATAAGTCCAAAGTGCAGCGCAACAGCTACGACATCAATCCGATGAATCGCGCGGATGCGTCCGTGTTCATCGATCCTCCGCAAATGCTGGGCGTCTCGATTGAAGGGACTTTTGGTTCTTTCTTTGAAGGTAAAAGTGTTCCGGCGCCGGCAGACAGCAATGCAATGGCTCCTTCAATTGGTATTCTGACCTCCAGTCCTGAAACGCGCATGGTGGTTTTCGGTGAAGGAAACTTCGTGCAGGATCAGTATATGCAGGGGGGCAGTTCGAATCTGATTCTTTTCCTGAATTCAATCGACTGGCTCTCGCAGGATTCCGATCTGCTGACGATTCGTTCGCGTGAAGCCGCGATTCGTCCGTTGGATCCCGATATCAGCGATCAGACGAAACAAACTGTCAAACTGGCCAACCTGCTTGGCCCGCCTGTTTTGATTTTACTTTTCGGCGCTTATCGCTG
>JAHIZR010000284.1 GCA_018814465.1 bacterium
AGTGTGCCGCCTAATTGATCGATCAGAGTCGCCTTATTGGCTGCGTGGATAGCTTCGGCCTTTGACAAGGCTCGGAACAGACTGGCAACTTGTCCATAGCCCTCTTGATCCGCTTTCGCGGCGAAGGTTACATAGAGCGCACTCTCATAAGCCTCAGTCTTGTTGGCAGTCTGAAGATACTGAAGCAGAGTGAGCTTGTGTTGCGCGCTTCCGGCCTGAGCCGAAGAGACTTCTTCGCCTATAGTCAATGACGCAACTGCTAACAACAGTGATGAAATCATGCAAAGGGACATCAGTTTTTTCATTAATAGCTCCGGTATTCTGGTTAATTTTTTCCGTCAGGCAGTAAGTTCGAGTTCCAACGAAAGCTTCACAGAACGGCATAAATAAGCGGTATTTTAAACAGGTATCTAAACAACACTATAATATTCCCCGAAGTGTCATATTTGATAATATAACCATTTCTACCTGCCCTGTCAAACGGCACAGAAGATCTTTTATCTCTGTAAACTGCCGAGATAAGGAAAGAATCCATAGAAATAGAAAGAAATCTCGACCAAAAAACAAGCAGAAATCGACCGACCTCTGCTTATTCTTATTCTTAGGAATTCCTTACTCGCTGCTATTCGCTAACCGATCCCATAATAATAAAAAACTTGATTTCATTGCTCAGGACTCCATCCGGAATCACGAAACTGGTATCGGTCGTGCTGCCTTCGAAAGTCTCGAATGAGCCTTCAGAATCGGTGTCGCTGTAAATTCGATAGAACGCATTGAGATCGGATTCCCAATGAAGGTGTATATCATTGGCGACCGCTGCAATCGTCAGCCCGCTTGGTGTGAACACATCAACCGTTCGAATGCCTTCGACCACAACATCATCGACATACCAGCCTTCATTGGTAACAGATTCATCGCTTCCGAAGCGGAAGCGGAACCGCACGTCTTGATTTGCGAAAGCTGACAGATCAAAGGTGTATTCGCGCCAAGGGGGAGTCCCTGACCAGCAGGCTCGTCCTGGGATCGGGCCGGTAGATGTGCCGCGGAAAGTATGCGAGTAGCCATCCACTGGAGCGATATCTTCAAACGCGCCGCCATCCACTGAAATCTCCACGACACCTCCGTCGTAGGCGGAATCGGGATAGAGTCCGGATCGCTCCGCATTCATCCATCCCCAGAATGATAGAGTTGCCTGCTCCGGAAGATTGGAAATGACAGGCGAGAGCAGCTGCGCGTCGAGTAGATTTGCATGATTCCCGCTTCCGGTATCTCCGCATTTGTAAGCCGATGTGCCAGAATGATAATTTTCGGTCGAGAGATGCCACTGATCCACCCATTGACCGCCGGGAGTTTGGTGCGTCCATTCCGGCGCTCCACTCTCGAAGTCCTCAGCGAGCACCGGTGGGCCGATGATGGCCATTACGTTGATAGTCGTATCCAAACCGCTCACGGCCGTGAAATGCAGTTCAAACTCCACTCCGAACGGTTCCGGAATTCCCGGAGCGATCTCGGCGGAGAAATAGCTCAGTCCGGCCGCTTCTTCATTCGGTTCCAGATCAGGCCATGATACATTCCCGTTGATGATAGTCGCGAACGGACTGTTGGTGGTTATCGTGCCGGTCAGTGAAGTGAGATCCAGCAGTCCGGAATTGCGCAGTGTAACATCCAGTCTGAGCGTTTCACCGGACTCGACGATGCCGTCTGCATCACCGCTTTGCTCACTGAAATCGGCTGCTCGCAACTGCACCCATTGATCGGGCGGTACTAATTGCTCGGCATAGCGCGAGACAAACAGATTAGCCGGCAAGTTCTCCAGTGCCAGCGGCATAATGCGGGATGGAGCCGGCCAGAAGCCGTCGCTGGCGCCTCCCACCTCTGTCGTGAAGGCGAAAATCCGGTCTTTTGTCGTTTGTTCTCCATAACACCAGTCGTTGGCGTCGCCGTTGACCGAGTACAGGGTCTGCCACGCGGTGCCTGTTCCATAGCTGGCTCCGTTGACTTGAAAGATATAATAGGCCATGGAATCCGCCATCAAAGAAAACAGGCTGTCTTCCTCGGTGAGACCGCCCTCATATTCCTCAACACCCCATGGATAGAGCACCAGATTCTGGTAGGTGTGATAGTTCATCGCAACTAAGAAATCGCGCGATTCAACGAAGTCGCGATAAGCTTGCGTCTCGGGCTCAGAAAAAGCAGACGGGCCGCGATAGTCTTCTTCAGAGGGAATCGGCGACGAACCACCGTCATCATATCCCCAATTGAATCCATAATTGCGATTCAGATCAACGCCGTAGCTGCCGCCGTTGTTGCGCCGGTTTTTGCGCCACATGCCGCCGCCGTCGGGATTCGTTAACTCGTTATAGAGATAACCATCGGGATTGACGCACGGAATCCAATAGAATTCGCGGTTGTCAATCAGTTCTGTGGATTCGTTGCCGGATCCGGGGCTATAGTTATTGGTCAAGTAGTCGAAGAATACAAACAGCAACTCCATACCGGCAGGTTCGCGGGCATGGGTCAGCGATGTGAACAGCAGCTCGATTTCATCCTCATCGATTTCCGGATTGTCACTGATCTTCATACACCAGATATCATTGCCCTCCAGCGATAAGCCGATGCTGAACTTCGCGCTCGTAATGGCTGGATGATCCGCGTGTATTTGATCAAGCTCCGCAACGATCTCGGAAAGAGTCTTGTAGCCGCCCATGTCGTCGAGTGAACCTTCGGAGCGCGCCCGATCTGCATAGAATGCTTCCATATCGTCGATCAGGATCTCATAGCGATAGCCGAGTTCCTGAAGAAACTCGATATCCTGCGCGGAAGCCGCAATCCAGATGTCCGCCCGGCTTCTTCCGGGAATGAAATCGAACTGAGTGATTGAGCCGAGCTTCTCCAGTTGAAGCTTTGTATCGGGATAGATTGCAGCCAGTGCATGATGGCCGGCTTGCGGCGGAGCGCCGATAGCGGAAACCACGCCCCCTATCAACATAAGTGCGAGCATAAAAACCGTGCGACTAATCATATTGAATCACTTCCTGCTTGGTTCCGTATTCTGAAGATAGTTGGGCTCACCTCTGCTGGCATTTCGAACTTGATCGGGGAGATGATTGTCCGATCTGCATTATACAGACCTCACGTCTATAGCAAAATATTATTGATCTCGATATCCCCAAATTGGCATAGCAGATTTAAATCAAGCGTTTGTACTAAGTTGGCATCTCCGGATTCGTACGAGTATTGCATATACGATGAGCTGGCATGCGTTGATTCATATTCTCCCACCGGGGAAATGCCATCATATTAATATACAAAATCCATCGCGGCTAGTCAATCATCTGAGGGAAAATACGAGTACTGACACACTTCCGCGCAACCACCCAGTGGTAATACGTTAAGCAAGACGCTTTCGGAAACGAAATACAGCGAAGGAAAAGACAGCCATCCCCATCAGAATCAGCGGCAACAAATGCGGCAGAACGTCGGAGAACGTCGCTCCTTTCAGAAAGATGCCGCGGATGATGGACATGAGGTAGCGCATGGGATTGAGATAGGAAAGATAATAGATTACATCCGGCATGTTTTCCACGGGAAAGAAAAAGCCGCTTGTCATGATGAAGAAGATCAGGAAGAAAAAGACGGTGAACATCGACTGCTGCTGAGTGTTCGATACTGTTGACACCAGCAAGCCGCCTCCCAGCGCTGTCAGCAGGTAAACCAAGGCGGAGAGGTACAACAGTCCCAGTGATCCCAAGAGGGGCACACCGAACCAGAACAGCGTAATGACCACGGCTATCGTGAATTCGACCATCACCAGCAATGCATAAGGGATCGTCATCCCCGCGATAATCTGGCCGCCTGACAAAGGAGTAACAAGCAGTTGTTCCAAAGTCCCGATTTCTTTTTCCCTGACGACCGCCATGCCGGTCAGCATTACCGAAATAATCGTCACGAGCATGACCAGAATTGCCGGGACCATATAGAAACGGCTTTCCAGCTCCGGATTATAGAAATATCGAGTGACAGGCTGAATCTGATGCAGTTTGTCGGCAAGCTCAGGCTGTTGATCTCTAAGCTCTTCGAATCGCCGCAGCAGCTCTGCCCGGATAATCCCTTGAACATAACCGAGTGAGCGGCCGGCGCTATTTGAGTTCTGACCGTCTATCGTAATCGAGATCGCTGCCGTCTCGCCCGAAGTCAGGTCTTGCTCGAAGCCGCGCGGAATCCAGACCGCGGCATCGATTTCTCCGCGAAACAGCATTGCTTCCAAGTCAAGGGCATTCGCGGGAGGATCAGCCTCTACAAAGATGTTGTTCTGAAAAAAAGATTCTGAGACGCGTCTGCTTCTGGCTGTATGGTCTTCATCAAGAACTCCCAGCCGGACATTCTTCAGATCCGTCGTGGCGGCATAACTAAGAATGAGCAGTTGA
>JAHIZR010000285.1 GCA_018814465.1 bacterium
GAAGGCATGTTCATCGCCTACAATCTGATCAAATCAGGCGAAATGGACTATGCCATGGGAATCGGCGCGGACACGTCACAAGGCGCGCCCGGCGACGCCCTTGAATACTCCGCTTCCGCCGGAGCCGCGGCCTTCATTTTCGGACACAAAAACGTTATCGCTGAAGTTGACTTTACCGCCACCTTCATGACTGATACCCCCGACTTCTGGCGCCGCGAGCATTCGCACTATCCCGCCCACGGCGGCCGCTTCACAGGAGAACCCGCTTACTTCCGCACGACCCTCGGCTGCGCCAACGCGCTGCTCGAAAAGTCCGGCATGAAAGCCAAAGACTTCCGCTATTGTGTTTTCCATCAGCCCAACGGCAAATTCCCCCTCCGCGCGTCGCAAATGCTCGGCTTCACGGAGAAGCAGTTTACCACCGGCTGGCTCACGCCGTGGCTGGGGAATACCTATTCCGGCGCGTCGCCAATGGGACTCTCCGCGATTTTGGATGAAGCCAAGCCCGGCGACAAGATCATGATGGTCAGCTACGGCTCCGGTGCCGGTTCCGACGGCTTCGTCTTTACCGTGACCGAACACATCAAAGGCAAAGCCAAACTCGCTCCCCGCACCCGCCCGCAGCTCGACGAAAACAAGACCTATCTCAACTACGGCCAATACGTCAAGTATCGCGGCAAGATCCGCATGGCGGAATAATTCATATAGGCGAGTTCCTCAGAGAGTCATTCTGAGGACCGCCGATCTTCCGTTCCTCGGCGGTCCGAAGAATCTCTCTTCCGCCGAGCCGTGTGCCCCTGCGCGGTCGAAATTACTACCCCTCACCGTCCTCGGTGAGGAACCAACACCGCCGAGCCGGGTGCCCCCGCGCGGTTGAAATTACTACTCCTCACCGTCCTCGGTGAGGAACCAACACCGCCGAGCCGGGTCGCTGACCCGGTCGAAACAAAAAACAAAACAGGAAAAACAATACATGCGTGAAGTAGCTGTAATCGGCGTCGGCATGAACAAATGGGGCGAGCTCTGGGAGAAATCGATGCGCGATATCTTCGTGGAAGCCGCACTCCTTGCCATGGACGATGCCGGTGTCAAAAAAATCGAAGCCCTCTATGTCGGGTCCATGTCGCCCGGTATCTTCGCGGGGCAGGAACATCTGGAAAGTTTATTGACTGACTATCTCGGACAATGTCCGATCCCCGCCGCTCGTGTCGAGTCCGCCTGCGCTTCCGGCGGCCTGGCGATGCGCACCGGCTGGATGGACGTCGCCCTCGGCCTGCATGACATCGTCATGGTCAGCGGCGTCGAAAAGATGCTTGACGTGGACGGCGGCACCGCCACCTACGCGCTGGCCACCGCCGCCGATCAGGAATGGGAAGGCTACAACGGCGCGACCTTCCCCGGTCTCTACGCGATGATGGCGCACGCCTATCAGCATAAATACAAAATCAGCGACGACCGCTTCCGCGATATGCTCGCCGCGGTCTCCGTTAAGAATCATGCGAACGGCTATCTCAACGAAAAAGCCCAGTTCCGCCTGAAGATGACTATGGAAGGCGTAAAAACTTCCACCATGGTCGCTGATCCACTAAGACTGATGGACTGCTCGCCGATTACCGACGGCGCGGCCGCCGCGATTCTCTGCCCGGTGGATGTCGCCAAGAAGAAATTCAAGCATCATCCCATCGTAAAAGTGCTCGGAACCGGAGCCGCGACCGATACGATCGCCCTGCACAGCCGCGAAGATATGACCTGGCTGCGGGGCACCGAAGTGGCCGCCAAGGAAGCCTATAAAATGGCCGGAATGACTCCGCAAAAAATTGACTTCGCCGAAGTGCATGACTGCTTCACGATTGCCGAAATCTGCGTCATCGAGGCGCTCGGATTCTTTAAGCCCGGCAAGGGCTGTACGGCGGCTTTGGAGGGCAAGACTGCCCGCGACGGGATCATTCCCATCAATCCCTCCGGCGGTTTGAAATCAAAAGGCCACCCCGTCGGAGCCACCGGCATCGCGCAGATCGTCGAAGTGACGAATCAACTCCGCGGCGAAGCCGGCAAGCGGCAGCTTCCTAAAGCGAAAATCGGTCTGACGCAGAATATGGGCGGTAGCGGCGGCACCACGCTCGTTCACATCTTCAAAGGCGAAAAGTAAAGATCTTCGCCGAGGCGCCCGTTCCTTCCTTCGTCAGGACAGGCTCCCGGGTGCCCGAAACCACTATCCGCCGAGCCGGGTTAAGTAGCCGATTTCGCCAAGATGGTTAACCTCATCCGCCTGACCGACGCAACCCGGCCGTAATCACTGAACTAATTATGGAGCAATAAATGTCACAAACAACTGCAAAATACTGGCGCGAAATTCCCCAGCGCTACCGGGGTGAAGCCGTCAAGTCGGAGAAGACGGGCAAAGTCTACTTCCCGCCGCGGCTGGTGGAACCCGGTAACGGTAACCGTAAATTCAAACCGGTCAAGCTCACTTACACGGGTAAGATCTTGACCTGGACCGTCATTCGCGTCGCTCCGATGGGCTTTGAACGGCAGAGTCCCTATGCCCTCGGAGTCATCGAACTTGATGACGGCGCGCGTATTACCTCGCAAATCGTGGATATTCCACTCGATAAAGTTAAGATCGGCATGAAGGTCCGCGTGGAATTCCGCCGCATCAACGACGACGGCCCCAACGGCATCCACCTCTACGGCTATAAGGTCGTCCCGGAGTAGTTCAATTTCATTCGCGTCATGAATAGAGTATTCATTATCATCGGTGGAATCCTTAACGGCTTATTGTTCATCTTCCATCTGCTTTTTTGGAAGCTGTTCAACTGGCCGGAGGCACTCATGTACATGACCCCGGATGACCGCGCACTTATGCAGGTTTTCAATATTCATGGCTCGATCACGATTGGGCTGTTCGCATACGTTTCTTTGTTTCACCGGAAAGAGCTGTTAACAACTAAACTCGGCCGCGTGATTCTTGCAGTCATCGCGCTCTTCTATTACGTCCATGCGATCAATAGCATCATCTTCTGGAACATCACTATCCCGGAAGAGCTGATTATCTTAGTGCTGGTTCTAATCATCGGTCTGTTATACAC
>JAHIZR010000286.1 GCA_018814465.1 bacterium
CAAGAAGGATGCAAACGCACCTGCCGTATCACCCACTGATGAAGCGGTAAAAAGCGGCGAATATCCGATCGCCCGCCCCTTGTTCCTTTATACAAATGGCCAGCCCCAGGGTTTGACTAAGCAATTTGTCGATTTCTGCCTGACTCCCGAGGGACAAAAAATCGTTCTCGAAACCGGCTACGTCCCGATTAATCATTAACACAATGCAATGAGCAGAAACTACTAAGCAACACGCTCCCGCGTGTTGCACCAAATCAATGCAAAAAAGCCTTCTGCGCGATAAGATTGTCCGGCTGATTCTGCAGTCAGCCGCTTCGATGTCAATCCTGATTGTCATCCTGATCTTTGTTTTTCTCGGCAAAGAGGGCTTTTCGTTTCTCCTCGATCCGGGCATCAGCGAGCTGTTCGGCACGAAGTGGAATCCGGTCTCCTTTGACAAAGAACTCTTCGGCATCATTCCGCTCTTCACCGGCTCCCTGCTCGCGACGGTCCTCGCCACGATCTTCGCCGTTCCGGTCGGAGTCGTTGCCGCCGTCTATATCGCCGAAGTGGCCTCCCCCGCCGAGCGCGAAATCTTCAAGCCCTTCATCGAACTGCTCGCGGGCATTCCCTCTGTGGTCGTGGGTTTTTTCGGTTTGATCGTCGTTGCGCCCTTCGTGAAAAACCTCTTCGGACTGTCGAGCGGCCTCAACGCTCTCACCGGCTCCCTGCTGCTCGCCTTGATGGCAATTCCTACGATCGTTTCCATTTCCGAAGACGCTATCCGCAGCGTCCCGCAAGCCTACAAATCCGCGTCGCTTTCCTTGGGCGCGACAAAGCTCCAAACGATTTGGAAAGTCACTGTCCCTGCTTCGCTGTCCGGCATCGTGGCCGCCGTCATGTTGGGCATCGGTCGCGTTATCGGCGAAACCATGACCGTTATGATGGTCACCGGCAATGCGGCTGTAATCACCACTTCGCCCTTTGCTTCCGTGCGCACGATGACCGCCACGATTGCCGCCGAAATGGGCGAGGTCCCCTTCGGCAGTCATCACTATGCCGCGCTCTTCTGCATCGGTATCGTGCTGCTCCTCATGACCTTCGGACTCAACATGATTGCCCAGCGCGTCATGAGAAAATACCGGATGGGCTAAAACGATGAAGCACAACCGCCCCGGCGAAACATTGGTCTACATTATGATGCGGTCGGTAACCTACCTCATCATGCTGATTGTCGCCTATATCATCTTTGATATTGTCTGGCACGGCGTCGGAGTCATGTCATGGGAATTTCTCTCCGGCAGTCCCCGCAAGAGCGGCGCGGAAGGCGGCATCTTCCCCGTCATTATGGGAACCTTCTATCTGGTGATCGGTACGATTATCGTCGCGCTGCCCCTCGGCATGGCCGGCGCGATCTATCTGACTGAATACGCGAAGGCGAACCGTATCAATCATTACATTCGCCTTGCGATCATCACGCTCGCGGGCATCCCCTCAATTGTTTTCGGACTGTTCGGACTTGGATTATTCGTCATCTTCTTAGGCTTTGGCGCGTCGATTATCGCAGGTGCGCTAACGCTGGCTTGCATGATTCTGCCGATTATTATCGTGGCCAGCGAGGAAGCCCTGAAAGCAGTCCCACAGTCCTTCCGTGAAGGCTCGCTCGCCCTCGGCGCAACCAAGTGGGACACGATTCGCAAGAACGTCCTTCCCTATTCCCTGCCCGGCATGATGACCGGATCGATTCTGGGCATCGGGCGCGCCGCCGGAGAAACCGCGCCGATTCTGCTGACTGTCGCCGCCTTCTTTCTGCCCCGCATGCCGCAGTCCATCTTCGATCAGGTGATGGCGCTGCCTTATCATCTCTATATATTAGCGACTCAGCTTCCCGATATCGAAAAAGCCCAGCCCATGCAGTACGGTACGGCGCTCGTCCTCCTTCTGCTCGTGTTGGGCATGAACCTTGTCGCCATTATTCTGCGCGGCCGCTTCCGCAAAAAATATCGCTGGTAACATGACAGACGATTATTTGAAAAAAACAAAAATTCAAGCCAAGAACGTCGACTTCTTCTATTCCGACACGCAAGCGCTCTTCGACGTGTCAATGGATATTCCTGAAGGCCGCGTCACCGCCCTCATCGGTCCTTCCGGCTGCGGCAAGTCCACGTTCCTGCGAACGCTTAACCGCATGAACGACGTCATTGACGGCACGCGGCTGACCGGCAAGATTACCATTGACGGTCAGGACATCTATGCGCCGGAAATGAACGTCTTCACGCTCCGCAAGCGTGTCGGCATGGTCTTTCAGAAATCGAATCCGTTCCCGAAATCCGTTTTTGAAAATATCGCCTACGGTCCCCGCATTCATGGCAATAACGACCGCACCAGCCTCACCGAAATCGTCGAACGCAGCCTGCAGGGCGCGGCGCTCTGGGATGAAGTCAAGGATCGCTTGGATGACAATGCCCTCGGACTCTCCGGCGGCCAGCAGCAGCGACTCTGTATCGCCCGCGCGCTCGCCGTCAATCCCGATATCCTGCTCATGGACGAACCCGCTTCCGCGCTTGACCCCCGTTCCACCGCTCGCATCGAAGACCTGATCAGCGAGCTGCGCGGAGACTACACGATCATTATCGTCACTCACAACATGCAGCAGGCCGCCCGCGTCTCGGATATCACCGCCTTCTTCTACGAAGGTCACCTGATCGAATTCAACAAGACCAAGCAAATATTCACCAAACCCTCCAAGCAACAGACCGAAGACTATATCACCGGTCGCTTCGGCTAAACCGGGAGACTATGAAATGCCAGTACATCTGAATTACGACCTGGATCGTCTCAAGAAAGACATCCTTGAATACAGCGCCGCCATCGACCAGAGTTTCGCGCGCGCGGTCAAAGCGCTCGAAGGTATCGACAGCCCGCTCGCGAAACAAGTCATCAAGCACGACAAAGAACTCGACCGCACCGAGGTCGAGATCGAAGACAAATGTCTCAAGATTCTTGCTCTGCATCAGCCGGTCGCCCGCGATCTGCGTTTCGTGGTCGCCGTGCTGAAAATGAACAACGATCTCGAGCGTATCGGCGACTTCGCCGTCAACATCGCCAAGCGCACTATCTTTCTCTCCAATCACAATCCCATTGTGGTTCCTCCGGCGATCTTTCAAGCCGCGGCTCTCGCTCGCAGTATGGTTTCGCGCAGCTTGAGCGCTCTGATCGAAAGTGATTCCGATCTCGCCCGCGCGATCTGCGTCGAAGATGATGTAGTGGATAAATTGGCGGTGGATCTGTATCAGGAAATCCAGGTTGCCTTCCGAAACGAACCGGATCATATCCCCGAATGGATGCAGATCTTCTCGGTTATTCGCTATGTCGAACGCGTCGCCGATCTGGCCACCAACATCGCCGAGGATGTTGTCTACCTCGTCGAAGGTGAAGTCGTCCGCCATCAGCATCTCGAAGACGAAGAATTCGAATAACAGTCTCTGTTATACAGCAACCAAAAATCCCGGTCTTTTCAGTCCGGGATTTTCATTCTCTCAGTTTATAGAAAACCAGTGCAATAATCCACTCCGGTTTCATATTTCTGATTTCTGGATTCCTCTTTCATCCCTCATCCCTCTGCCCTCATCCATCACACTGTCATCTTCTCCTTCAGATGCACCCACAAACTGACCGCCAGAATGAACGCTAATCCCACCATCATCGCCGCGGGCGGGAAGGTCACCAGATCTCCGTACACAAACACCGCCGCATAGTGCTCGATAAATCCTCCCGTATAACCCGCCCGTCCGGCCAGAAGCTGCAAGCGCTGCTCCAGATCCGTCAGCGGACACATTCCCATCGCCTGCACAACCAGCGTACTCAGCACACAACCCAAATGCAGGTACTTCATGGTTCGGCGGTTCTTTGTCACGAATGCGCCGCACACAACCCAGACAATCCACACCGCGTGGAATACCAGCACCGCTGTGGCCGCGTTGTCATAAAAGGAAGTCATACATCAAAGATAAAAAAGAAAGGCGGCCGATGCAAATGCATCGGCCGCCTTGTTATCCGGCAATGCCAACCGAATCATCAGTCAGCATGAAATCCGGAGTTAGGTTTACGGGGCGGCTACGATGGTGACAGTGAAGTCTTCCGTTTCGCCCCAAGTGCCCGTCTGACATGGACCCGGATAGGTGGCGCAACCAGACGAGTACATTTCAATGACGCGCATTCTGGTATCGCCGACGGTAGCAGTCAACGGTACGGTGATATCAACATTCACCGTGACGGGGGTTCCCGGAGTCAATTCGACACAGCCGACATCGTACTGTTCGGTTGACGTGTCAAACGTGCCGTCATGGTTCCAGTCGAACCAAGCGCGCACCGGTTGATCATAGGCGCCACCGCCATCCACGGATACTGACAGGTTGTACAGGACACCCTGCGTTACCGTGGTTGACAACGCGGTCTGATCGTCATACTGGCAGGGAGCGCCGACAGAATCCGAAGTGTAATTGATCGTATTGAACGTTACATTCGTAATCCAGTCGTCAAAGTTGCTCGCTTCGGTGAAGCACGGCTCGCAGTACACGATATCGCCGCACAGCGGTGGGGTGGTGCAGTCGTTCACACCGAAATGCCAGGTACCGCCGTAGTTGTTCAAGCAGTCATCCTGAGTGGTAACGATGCATTCCGTCGTGTTATAGCAGCAGCGCGCTTGCTGCGGAGCGGGTCCGCAGCCGCCGGCCGTCACGAGAATGTTCGCGTAATTGGTCGGCAGATCAGCCCACAGAATCGAGTCTCTGGCCGGACCGGCAGGCAGCGTGCCCAGATCAACTTCCAGTTCCCAATCAGGATCGGTTCCATCATTGGGATCACCGTCGTTGTTCGGGTTGGTCGTCGACCAGACCTTGTACTCGGCTTCCTGCGGATTCGTCCAAGTCAGGTCGAACTCGAGGTTGGCTATATCATAGTAGATCGCCAGGTCTTCAACCGGATCGCATTCGCCGGAAATTAGCTCAAGCGCGAAGGAATACAGGAAACCGCCGTCATATCCGGGAAAGTTATCCACAAAATGCAGCGTCCAGGTGCCGCCGGAGTTTGTGCCGATCAGTGCGGTCAGGTCGCCTTCAGGAATGTAAGAACCGGTGAACGGAGCGACGCCTGCAGTAATCGAGGTGGTCGCATCCATATCGAACACGGTGCATTCATAATTGTCGCCGCCGCTGCCGTTGCCGATTGACAAATCAACAAAAGTACCGGTCGGGGATTCCAGCGTGAGCTCGACGTCGCCGTCGTATGTGTGAACAAGGTCAACACCGACATTGATATCGGCAATCACGAAGTTATCCGGGACAACCAACTCAATGTCAACAGTCGTCGGAGGATCGAGCGGATAAGCGCCGGTGACGTAGTAGGTATACTCGGACAACAGAATCGGGCAGGGTTCCGGACACGGATTCGTCGTGCAGTCTCCGCCGTCAAGCCATACACCGCCAAGATCATCGCAATCGCACTTGTTCATGTTTTCGGCGCAAGTCAGATCCAGCGGATCGCCGTAGCAGCAGCGACCGGTGGACGACGGGGCGGACGTAATCTCAATCATGTAGTTCGGACCGCGATCCGGATGAACCGGGTGGTAATAGACGCCTGCCGGCAGATCCACGAACGTAAAGATCGGGTTCGTGTCGCACTGGGTCCAGTCAATCGTATCGTAGTAATAGAATTCCAGACATTCACAGTCGGTGCCGACAACGATATAGACGCTGCCTACATTCTGTCCGTCGCTGCCGCAATAGGAAATAGTCAGGTCGGAGCACTCGGTAAGTTCGAAGCACTCCCAGACGATGGGCAGAGTGTCATTGACACAGTCGTTCGCCAAGGCGCAGGTCATATCGCCGCTGTAGTTCTCAGGAACACCAGCCACCAGCGTCGGGCAGGCGGTCAAGTCAACACATTCGTCATTGGCCGGAGGCTCGGTGCAGTTCACGCAAGGATCAGTCGCGCAGCTCAGACCTTCAGACCAGATGCCGCCGAGAGCGTCGCAAGCAGATTCGGTAGTATCAACGCAGGTGTAAGCATACGGATCGCCGTAGCAGCAGCGCCATTCGACACATTCCTTGATCGTCAGTTCGATCGGACCGCAAGTCGAGGAGGAGCTGTACTGCTCGATCGTGAAGTAATAAGTGCCGGCCGTCAGCGGCATACATTCGATGATCGAAGCCAGGCCGGGGGTTGCACAGCCGTCATCATCGTAAGCCACCGTATCGGCAACCGCGCCGCAGCATTCGGTATCCCAGAGATAGATCACGATATCGCCGGTGCCGGTTCCCGGATTACAGGTGCTGAATTCATACTGGCCATCGGTGGGGATGGTGACCTCGAAGTGAATATCCTTGCCGGTGCGGATCGCGCACTGGTTCGTGAACTCACACATATTATAGGTGTCATTAAACGGCAGCGTGGTCACTTCGATGGCATTTTCACAGTAGTCGCCATCAAGAGCGCCTTCGCATGGCGTAGTGCAGTCGAGACCCTGCGTGTAGCTCCAATAGCCGCCGGCGGACGCCGTCCCAAGATCTTCGCAAGCATCCGGACCGATACCATCGGCACAAGTCGGAGCGAACGGATCGTCATAGCAGCAGCGGCCGATGCAGGCATCAATCGTCAACTGCACTTCGCCGCAGGTGCCGGAGAAGTAATGCTCGACAAGCACATAATAGGTCCCGGCAGTCAAGTCAACACAAGTAACTTGAGCGTTGCCGTTCGGGCAGTCCGCGCTCGGACCGGTATCATTCGAACCGGCAATCACGGAACCGCAGCAGTCATCGCTGTATACATAGATGTAGTCGTCAAGGTCTTCCGATCCTGCATTACACAGGCTGAAGGTATATTGACCGTCGTCCAGAACGGTAACGGTGAACATAATATCTTCGCCGGAGTGACCGCAGTCGCTGACCATGCCGCAAGTCGTCAGGACACCGCTGTCATAAGATGTCGCGAGGCCAACGGTTGCGAGAATCGGAACGTCGCAGTTCTGACCGAGGACGTAATCGATACAGTCTTCAGTCGCGCAGTCCGTGGTTTCATCCCAAGAGAGATAGTCCGCACGGGCAATACACTCGAATTCGGTTTCATCGATACAGCTTTGATCCAGCGGATCACCATAGCAGCAGCGGCCGATAATCACTTCGCAGGTGTTGAGCGGTGCGGCCACTACTTCGACGGAACCGATCATGAAGTCGGGATCGCCGCCGTAGTTCTCACAAGAGTAAGTATAAACTCCGGGAGCCTCGGTAAAGGTATGGTTGAACACAGCCGGAGGCAGGGTCGGATCGCCGCTGTCAAACGTGACTCCGTCATCGGAGACGACGTTATGCGCGTTCACATTGGCGGCATCCCAAGTCCAGACCACCTGGTCGCCTTGGTAGACAACGATGTCAGCCGGGACAAATGCGTTATCAGTCACAGAAACATTGACAACCACGCCCTGATAAGCGCAGGTTTCGCCTTCATCCCAAGTCAGCGCATCCAAACGAGTCAAGCATTCATACTCGGTCTCGTCGGCACAGCTCGGAGCCTGCGGGTCGCCGTAGCAGCAGCGTCCGATGATAACGGGGCAGGCTTCGGTGCAGTCAGCGCCTTCAGTCCACTCAAAGTAACCGGTGCCGCCGAGGATAGCGCAGGCTTCTTCGGTCTGATCTGCCGCACAGGTCGGAAGTTGCGGATCGCCGTAGCAGCAGCGTCCGGTCGGGCAGCCGACGGGTTCTGCGCAGGCAACGCCGTCATCCGTCAGATGAATAATAAATTCACCTTCAACATCGCTGGAGTAATAAGCGCCGGCAACGATGTAATACTCTTCACCAACATTCGTGCACCAGGTATAGCCGCCGGGGTGAACGGCATTTGTGGCGGGATCGCAAGTAACGTAATCAGCGCCGCCAACACAATGGATATAATCAACATCGCAGGCGCACGCGTAAACACGAATAATGCTGTCGAAATTGACATTGCAGTCATCACAGAAATTGACCGTCATGGTATTGCCGGTACCGATAACCTTGTACCAGACAACATGACCGTTAGCGCTGGTTCCGCAGTAGGGGAGTCCGGTCGGCAGGAAGTCGCCGTCGGCGATATCACCCGCGCGGGCGACCGGCGGGGTCAGCAGAATGGCGGTTTCGCAGGTTGCGGCCACCTCTTCAAGCTCGTAGTCACAAACGGGTTCACACGGATTGGTTGTACAATCCATGGTTTCATCCCAGGAGATGAAATCGGTGCGGAGAGCGCACAGCGCCTCATATTCATCCGCACAGGAAACCGTCCATTCGTCGCCGTAGCAGCAGCGGCCTACCGGAGGCAGCGGGCACGGAGTCGTGCAGTCAAGGGTTTCATCCCAGGAAACATAGTCCGCGCGGGCCAGACACTCGTATTCGGTCTCATCCGCACAATCATAGCCTACGAAGCCGGGCTCGGTTTCGTCGCCGTAGCAGCAACGGCCGTTGATAACCGGGCAATCGGTTGTACAATCCAAATCGCCGTCCCAGGAAAGCTCATCGGTGCGAGCGAGACAGGCAAACAGATTCTCATCCGCGCAACTCGGTTCCGACGGATTGCCATAGCAGCAGCGACCCAAGTCGTCACAAGGATCCGTCGCACAGGTCAGCGTCTCGTCCCAGCCCAGATCGTCGGCACGGGCCAGACAGTCCTCTTCAAGTTCGTCCGCGCAGGACAGCGCTTCCGGAGTGCCGTAGCAGCAACGACCGACCGCGCAGACTTCCGTGGTAACCGTATATGAGGTCATACAAGCCGGCGAAGGCCAAGTATCAATAAAAATGTAATAGGTCCCGGGAGTCAGCTCGATGCAGCTGATCACCTTATCGCCGGATGCGTAACCGGTGGTGTAGTCAAGACAGTTGACCGCTTCACATTCGGTGGTCAAAGCGATTCCGGTGTAAGTGGTCGGTGAATTCAGCGTGATTTTATAGAAACCGGCAGTCGTAACGGTCCATTCGATGATATTTTCTTCACCACCATCGTAGTAGCCCAGACAGCCGGTATCGTTCAGATTAGCGCCATCGCCGCAGGTTCCGTCGGCATCGATCACCTGATCAGCGTCAGTCATCGTGTGATGCGGGGTGCAAACGAAACAGGGCGCCGAAGCGCAGGTTTCGCCTTCCAGCCACAGGCCGGTAAGGGCATCGCACTCGGATTCCGTAAGATCGTCCGCGCAGTCCACTCCGCTGTTATAGCAGCAGCGGCCGGTGGGCAGTGTGCAGGTGGAGATATACAGATCATACGCGGTCATGGCCGGGGAGGGCCAGTTGTCGCAGATCAGGTAATAGGTTCCTGCGGCAAACTCGGTGCAAGCAAGGAAAGCTTGACTTGAATTTGTGTAAACGCCGATCAAGCAGGTTCCGCCGCAAGCATCATAGATGCCGAATACGGGGTACTGGCTGGGGGCGTCCATTGTAATGGTGATGCCATAGGGACCACCGGCGGGAACCGTAAACTTATACCATTTATCGGGGCCTTCGCCGCCATAGGTGGCACAGGTGATATCATGGATTTCATCCGTGCCGTCGCTGACGATCGCGCCGATGTCAGAATAGGACCCAAGCGCCACGATGTCGCCGATATCGAACGCGATATGACAGCTGTCGCCGCCGTCATTCTGATCCAAGCTGCCATCGTTAATCCGAATGGGGGAATGCGAAGGCTCGCGGGGAATCTCAATCGCGTCATATTCCGCCTGCAGCCGTTCGGCCAGTGTCACGTCACCGGCGTCTTTCGCTTCGCTAATCGCTCTCAGCAGTTCCTTGTGGCGGGGAATCGCAACATCCTTCTCGATAAACGTCATCGTTTCCGCGCGATTCACAGCCGTTCCTGCCAGCGTCGCATTGGCGCGAGCGGTTCTTTTGGCTTCCGCTTGACGTGCCTGAATTTCGAGATCTGCGGCAAGCTTCGCCGGATCTTCAATTTCGGTGTTAACGGCATCCATCGCCTTCAGCTCTTCTTTTTCAGCCTTGACGACATCCTGCTTGTTAACAGTCGCAGATTCGGCATTCACGTTTGCCCGTGCCGGATCTTGCAGTTCGGCAAGCTGGGCGCGAAACAGATCCAATCTCTCGAGATCTCTTGGCGTCGCTTGGCCGCGAACGACTTTTCCTTCAATTGTCTGGATCGCCTGCGTAATCTTCTCAATGTCTTGAGAATGATACTTTGTTCCGGTATTGGTCGAACCAATAACAATCAAAGTGCTACAACAGAAGAGAGCCAGAATCACATACAAAAGCGTTTTCTTGGACATATCCACTCCTCGTTTCTACTAACTTGATCGGAGACCCACTCACTCTTAATTCGCGGATTCCGTACACACTGTAAGACTTACTTAAACAATATTAAAACTTGATTTTGGACAGTACAGGACGCATCTGTCCTAAGATTAGTTACGATCCTAAATATAAGTTAAGACTGCTGGTTTGTCAACGAATGATAAGCTCTGATTGCATTTTTCATTAACAGCTTCGGGGATTAGATAAATGCATAATATTACTTATATTAATTTCAGTGACCCATCGATCTCTAATTCCCGAATCA
>JAHIZR010000287.1 GCA_018814465.1 bacterium
CAGGCATTCATTGAAAGCTATAACCAAGATTGGTTGATCGAGAAGTTGGGATTCCGCAGTCCCGCTCAGGCGCGCCGTGACCGCGCTCAAGCAGAGGCTGCGTAAGGAATTCTTGTGTCCAAAGAACCGGGTGCGATACATAGTTACTAATGGGTGCGTGTATTGGGAGCATTAGCATATGAATATCCTCGAAATGTATAGATATTGGTTTCTGGTAACTGTGTCGGTTGTTCTCGTGATAACATGCAGTGCAAATCCTGCTCATCCAGCTAGTGAAATAGAAGCCGCTGTCGTAATAGGAATAAGCGAACATGAAGATAAAAGTATAGGATCTGGAGGTTATGCGGATCAAGACGCAGAATTAATCGCTTATTGTCTAGAAACAATTCTCGGAGTTGAAAAATCAGCAATTAGCCTCTTAGTAAATGATAGGGCATGTAGAGCGGATATTGAGACCCATATTGCAAGACGGGTATCAAGTAAAAAGAAGAGTGGTATTCTATTAGTTTATTATAGTGGAAAGGGTTGGCAAGGATCAGATCCGAGTGGTGATGAAGATGATGGGAAGGATGAATTTCTTGTTCCATATGATGCAGTTAGTAATGATGAGAGCTCTCTTATACGAGATGATGAATTGGCTGCATTACTCCGCCCGCACACAGGCAAGATCCTTCTCGTGTTTGATACATGCTTTTTCGGGGCAAACGATCTAGAAGAGTTCAACTGGTCTGAGGGTGAATTATGGGGAGGCGTTTGCGATATTGAAGATGGGCTTAAGGGAAGAGATGTGGTTCAGTTTTCGAGCGTTGAGGAAGGTGAGAGGGCAATCTCTGAAAAGTTAGGGCCAAGTTATAAAAGAAGAGTTCCGTGGAGGGATTACTACAAGCAACGTGACGTTAATAGACTGAATAGAGCTGGCCATGGTGCCTTTACACGTGCAATCTTGCAAAGCATTGGAGATCTATCTACCCTGGGCAACCTGGATGGATATATTACGACTAAGGAGTTGTTTGAAAGCGTTAGCAACATAATGTTGGCAGAACAGTATAATGGGTACTTTAGCCAAACGCCGACATACATTTCAAACTCAATTGAACAATGTATTATTGCTCGTGTGGCTCAAGAGAGTAATGACACCGGGATTCTCGAAGTAAACATGGTAGGAAGTCAGGAAAGCGCTGAAATCATGATAGATGGGGTCTTTAGAGGTTGTGGATGGGTTAGTGGTCCACTTCGTGAAGGTAAACATGAATTGTCCGTTCGTATTGATGGGGCTAAGTATACTGACTATGAAGAGGAAATATATATTGAAAAAGGAAAGCATACGATTAGGGTAATTGATTTGAGGTCGAAAACTCGCTTCCGGTTTTGGCCTAGGGAAGCCTTTCTGGGTTTATGGAATCGCCCTCTGATTAATGTTTCCAAAGACGGCATAACTAAATATGAAGCTCCACACTCAGAACTTTCAAGCCTTGAGTTTGGTGGGGGCTGGATTGAATTATCACATCGACCTCGCCACCACAGTATTTTTGTTCCTCGTTGTTTTGTGTTTAGAGCAACCGAGGAATTTTCGAGCTTGTTTGGTGCGGGATCAGAGGTGTTTTGCCTATCTGCCTTTTGGGGGACGAAAAGCGAGAATGCTAGAGTTGGAATAAAGTCACTATGGTCTGGAGAATATTCAACAGCGCTTCAGGTAAATCTTGATAGCAGTTATGGTATAGATATAAACTATAATATTCCATTGCGTTTGTTCGGAGACTGTTATTTTGGCGAGCGACTAAGATTCTATGGATCACTAACACATTATACGGCATTAGATACGCCTCGTAATCCAGAATACGGAAAAGGTGATCTTAGCATGAGGAGTCATGAATTGTATGTCTCGCTAGCACTGATTCATATGCCAAACGAATTCTCGTCATATACGTCGGATGAATCTAAGATTTACAAAATAGTTGGGGAGCCATGGAGAGCGCTCGATATCTTTGCACGGCTTAAACGTATATTTATCAAAGACAATCTAAGAGGGAATAGGTATATTGATGAAAATTATGCCATAGGGATAAGTTTGTCGCGGTGGTTTGACCAATGATGCGATGCTTGCTGGCATTTGTTGCTGTTATGATGTTGGTTGTAAAAGTAACCGCTGACGATCGTATACGAGCTCAGGGAATGGCGATACTTTGTGCGCCAGCTGAACACGATATATTAAAGGGCAGTGCTTCAGATTCTAAGGATAATTCGAAATCAGTAACTGTTAGGTTTAACGATATCCTCAATGAAATCGGATTTGATAAAGCCCTGTTGCTCTTCGGTTCTAATTGCACTAAAACCTCTTTGCGAACCACAATCGCTGAGTTATCCATTGAGGCTGATCAACATCTATTGTTTTACTTCAATGGAAAAGGTGTTTTGAAACCGCTATATGGACTAGCTAGTGAACCTGACAATCTTCAAGAATATTTAGTTCCGTACAATGCGGATTATAACAACAGAGAGCATCTGATTTCGGATGCCGAACTCCTTAGTTGGCTACAAAATAAAAAGTACTTATCACTTACCGTAATCCTGGATGTTCCATATGACACCGACGCTAATCCGTTTTGGACCAGTGAAGATGGTCTCGAAAATATAGTTCTCTTTGATCGTGCTAGTGTAAATATGCGCCATTCGAAGGCTTTAAATATTATGACTGAGGCAATGACTGAAGGGCTCACCAAGTATATCGCGGATGGTAAGCTGTCGGGCCAATCATTTGGCCCGGATGAAATATGCCGAGCTCTTAAGCTAGATAATGTTAGCGGTGATAGAGAAAAATGCTATTGGGGGGCAATAAATACTAGTCAGTCGCCGTATCACTATTATAGAGAATCTCTTTGGGATGTGGACTTAGATAAACGCGGGAGCATAGCTGTAGAGACTCGTACGCCTAATGCTACAGTGTTTGTTGATGCGATAAAGAGATGTATTACACCTTGCATAATCGAAACAACCAGCGGCTCACATAGGCTTGAATTGTACGATTCACAGAGCGACGATATGATTAGTGATGAAGTTACCATTTCCCCAGAAAGGCGTAATACGATCTACCATGATTTTGGTAAATCACTGAGAAGTTCTTTATCATTGTTTAGACTCGGAGCAGGAATCCGTGGTCAAAATGGTGATCGTGGGAGTATCTGGGGATTGGTAACGGAAGGATTATTATATGAATATTACTGGTCTGAGCAAACTAGTATCGCGCCCAATGGGATGTGGTTCAGTCTTTCTGAAATAGTAAGTGATGTTAGTACAAATTATCTTGCAGGAATTAGCTATAAAATGGGTCGGAACTATTGGAGGATTATGCTCGGTACTTCCTGGCGTGAAACTCGTTACGTTGGAAGGCGAGATACTGAGTTTGGTGTGTTTGAAAGAAATAATGAATATAGGTTCCCCCTTAAAATCTATGTGCGCGGTAGACCCACGCAACGAGTCGAAACAGATTTACGCCTGACATGGGTTCCTGGCTTCGAGAGTTCATGGGGTGGTGACATTAGAGGGGTCGAAATTGGCCTGTCTTTATTTATGATCACTGGAGGTTTAGGTTCCTACGACCGAGAATATGATCTTCCTGAGGCGTCCCCAGTTTTCTTGGACACCGAATTGGGGTAAAACCAAGGAAACAAGGAGGGGAAGATGTCCAGGAAAAGAGAGGGTTCAAACAAGCAGGAAGGTGCTGGGAGAGGATTGACGGTGCAAGCGGAGGGAGCCCG
>JAHIZR010000288.1 GCA_018814465.1 bacterium
CATCCTTCACGCCTCCTTAGTGCTGTGTGGTGAAGATGCGTGCCTGCCTTATGCTGTCAAAGCTGCCCCCTGCTTGTTGCTGCTATAAATTAATGACCCATGAGAGCCTTGTCAAGAGCTTGAGAGCTCTGAACTTAATTTTGTTAATTTTCGGTTAAACACGCCGCCTTTCGAGCAGTTGTGTTTATTTTGAGAGTAGTTTGGTGAGCTTTAATGAGCAGCTTTCGAGCCTCTTTTCCCCATGCCTCTCGGATTTGCGCTGTAGACTACTAACGGCTTACTTCAGCAACAGCAGCTTGCCGGACTCATGATGATTCTCAAACTGGAGATGATAAACATAAACACCACTCGCCATATTAGCTGCGTCCCAGCGCAAAATCTGAGTCCCGGCATTGACCGGCTTATCGATCAAAGTCGCCACCTTCTGTCCCATGATATTAAATACTTCAACCTTCGCGAGTCCATTGGTAGGCAGCGCAAGCTGAATATTCACGCTTGAATTAAACGGATTGGGAAAGGCTTTCGAAAGCCGATGGCTTTCAACGACAGGCGGAGCATCCAGAACTTCTTGATCGGTATGCCTGCCGTTCAAGATTTGGATCCGGTCATGCAGAGTCGTGAGTCTGGAACGGTCGGGAACACGATTACCTGTGCTGAAGGTCGTCGGAGGTTCATTCAGGAACTCCACAATCGCGGTCATTTGTTCAGCCCAGAGGTTGTCGGCGTGATCGGGATCATCGGTAATCTCCGCAAGCTCCGTCAATGCGTCGGTATAGTAATGACCGATCACCTTCGCCCAAATCGCCTCACGTTTAGCCGCATTCCGCATTTCAGCTGGAAGCTCATTGTCGTTGTAATAGCCTGTAAGATTCGCATGCGCTGCCAGGGGATCTGACGTGGCAACGATGACAGAATTATTGTAACCATGCAGCGACCATTGTGCCTCAGAGGATTCGGGATACTCGTCGATGATCGAGGTGTATTTCGCTTCTGCAGTTGTATAGTCGCCTGCAATTTCAGATTCTACAGCTTCCTTGTATGCTTGCTCACGTGGATTCAGAATAAAAGTAGGCAGGTGGAAACAAGACGCACAGAATCCATTTAGGGTACCGACGAATTGACCGCAGAAATGTCCGCTAAACGAGGGGACGAGACCTGTGACATACTGGCCGTTACTTATGAAGCAGTTATTCGTCAGGTCATGATTTCTCGCCCCTCTTAAGCAAGCATCTCTGATATAGGTACCGTCAACGTCAAAGCTGAAAGTATTGGATCCGTTAGTGATGTGCGGCAGTGATCTTGAGATTTCAAATAGCGGAGAATAGCCTGCCGGTAACGGATCCGGACAATTACAATTAGTTCTGCAATTACAGTAGAGACTCGTCTCGTAATCTTTGATATTGTTCGCGGCAGTGTATCCACCATTGCCGTTCATGACAACATCGGCAGAATTCTCGCAAAGAATCTGGTAGTTTTCGTTATACCAGAAATTGTTGCACTTCAGTTCGGCCGTCGTAGAATTGAAATAGGCTCCCGCGATGCCGTATTGCAGATCGTCGGCGCAGTTTGTGACGGTATTGTATTGGAACAGCGGGGAAGGCTCCAAACCGGAAACGGCGTCGCCGACCCAGTAGATTCCGGCGCGTCCGCATCCGCTGATCGTATTGTCTGAGAAGGTTCCGGAGCTAAGCGAGCCGAAGATACCGTAGAGTGTGCAGTTCTCGATTGTGTTGTACTCGACATGCAGATTGTCTCGGGTGCAGGCATACGCATCCAAACCGTTTTGCAGATTATGCAGCTTCGAGTTTTTGATTTCGACGTCACCGCCCTGAACATAAACCGTGCCGCAGCCTTCGATATCGCAATACTCGATTTGAGCCGTCGCGTTCACGCATAACAGCGCGTTCCAAGCCGTCGTGCCGTCCCGCTTGAAATAGATGTTCTTATGTTCGGTGCCGACAGCATTGAGAGTTCCCAAAACGAGCATATAGGCATTCGGCCTGAATTCTACCACCGTCCCCGGATCAATCGTCAGCGTCTGCCCCGCCTGTACGGTATAATTGCCATGCACGATCATCCGCTCCGACCACGTCATGTCGGTCAACGGCTGATTGCCGGATACCGGTTGAGCGTAGAGGCCTTTGTGCTTGGGACCGCCTTCGATCTGCGACCATTCGGCAAGCTCGGGATGGAAACCAAAGCCCGGATCCGTGCGGAAAATGAGAAGGGTGTCTTGACTCGTGCGGAACGAGGTGATAATAGATCCCTGACCGCTGCCGTCAAGATCGCAATACACGGGAGAAGACGTTACCGAAGAATACGCATCGTAAGTATAGAGTGACGGCACACTGAGATCCGCAGAATAGACTTCATCACCTGTGATCGGATCATAGACGCGGATCTCATCATCCCCAACATTGGGAGGACGGCCAATGTCTACTTTAATGAACTGTGGCTGGACCGTGCTACCGGTCACGTAGGCAAGAGCAGGATTGCTGACGTTGCGTTGGTCGTTTGGGTAGTACAGTTGCAGGATGGGCCAGGCACCGGAACGCAAGGCACCCGCAGCTGAATTGTACATGCGGCTATCGCCGCGAGTTGTTATAATCGGGCTGAGGCGACCCTCCGGCGATTCCGGAGAAGCTGGATGACAACTCAAATCGCATGCGCACGGCTGGGTTCCAGTTATCGGATAAATGTTCTGATCAACATCGCCATACACTGGCTGGCCTACTCCGGAGAGATCAATTTGCACGAGGCGTCCGCTCGTCGGTGGGTCTAACAAGGTTGAGTAGCTGACCAAATACTCGAGGTCACCGTTTGCATCGACATCGGCAATCACTCCGTGGCCCGATTGGAAGGCGCTTCCGTCCGGTACCGTATACAGGGACGAACCAGAGAAGCTACTGCCGTTCCAGTCAAAACGGTAAACGAACCTGTCGTTATGAGCAATCAGTTCGTCATAACCGTCGCTTGTCAGGTCGGCGGCTTGGACATAGATTCCCGAACCGCGCGCCCAGGTCACTTGAGCGGAAGTAGTATTACCCGGCCCGCTCGCCTGCATCACTCCAGGCTGCTGGGGATCGGATAAATCGAATGCCGTTAGAACATACCAAGAATCATGCGAAGGAGTGACTTGCAAAGAGCTGGGACCCCAAAAGGCGACGGTGAACCCGCTGTTGGTCCATTCTGTTCGGCAGATCGCCGGTGTACCCAGGAATCCAGACATAACGCCTGCATCTTCCAATCTCAAAGAATGCTGATCGAAACCTGAGCCATTCCACGTCCACCACACCACACTGCCATAATAGTCCAGCAGCCATTGAAGGCTGTCGAGCTGCCGCTCACACTTGAAAGTAATGCCGACCACAATGTCATTATCGCCGTCGTTGTCCACGTCTCCAACGGCAGGCTGACTGGCAATGAACTCATTGCCGTCCGCGCTGAATTCACAATCAACATTGAAAATTGGAATCGCCAATTCCAGTGGCGTTTGTTGATTGTCCGCGCTCATGATGAGAATGCTTGTACGCGTGGCCTGAAGCACCTCCTCGCCCGCCCATGTCGGTACGGCATCTGCCACCACAGGCCCGTCGTGAATGCCCTGCACTCCAAGGTAGGCGAAGTTACCCGTCGGTTCGGCGGTCTGATAGGTAATATCCCGGCTCCAGTCTGCCAGAACCGCTGTCGCAAACGACATCAAAACGATGATTGCCCAGATGCTGATCTTTTTCATGTCCGTTTCCTTTAAGTTATTTTACTTTACCACCAAGACTTTCTGTATCGTCAAGCCCGCCGGCGTCGAGATATGAAGGAAGTATGCGCCTGTGGGAAGATCGCCTGTGCTGTAGGAGAGAGTTTGCGTCTGCAAGGCAGCGCCGCTGATTTCGCGGCCAACCTGCTGACCCAGAACATTGTACAACGTAATGGAAGTGGCCCGCGCCAAAGGCCCTTGAATGAGAAATTGACCCGACGCCGGATTAGGAGTGATCGTGTACTCGCTCTTGATTTGCCCCGTCCCTTGTGGTTGCGGCCCGACCGCCAGATCGGAGCGCCAGAGACGGTAGTAGAGCTGACGGGGGTTGTATTGCGGGGGGACAGCGCGTTCGAAAACAAGATGCCTAGCTCCGCCCGGCGATACCGCATAAGCCATTGAGTAGTCGATGTTCTGGCCATAGTTGTTCCGTGCCAACATAGTATCCTCGACCTGCACCAGATCAGGCAAAGAGAAACGCCTGAAATGCAGTTCAGCAGAGGTGTCTGGATCGGCGTTGCCCACCAGACTGACAGATTGGCTGTCCGACTCGATGTCCCATTGGTGGTAGTTGCTCGCTCCGATCCAAGCGGTGGACAGTTGGGCATAGTCCGAGCGGCGCAGCACGTGAAGGAAAGATTCATCCAGCATCCCCTCGTTTCGCATCTCGTTGTAAATGAATAGAGAATCACCGAGCGGCTTAATCCTCCTGCCGGGTCCCCGTACATGGCCGGGAGTCGGCGGAGTCAAAGCAACATGGTCTCCAAGGTTTGCGGAATCAATCGGTGGAAAAAACACCGATGCACGTTTGGCAAAGACCGCTTGCCAGATGTTCAGATGGGCTTCCCGCCACATGATTTGCAGAGAATCCCGCATCGCGTCCACGTAGCCGGCTACTCGGTCCGTGGCTACTCCATTCGTCGAGTCACGGAAGATGGGCACATGATCAAGAATCCTGGTCCCGTTCGGCCGCTCGTGAATCATCATGATCGTTTTGACGATCGGCCTTCTGTCGCTATAGGCCAAAACTAAAGATCCATCGGGCAAGACTCGGAAAGCGTACCCCAAGGGATTCTCCACCGTCGAATCGGTCCAAACAGTGGCCGGTCGGAGTGGATTGCCGTTCAAATCCAACGAACGGGAGAAAATACCTCCCGGCGGAACGCCATTGTGCCAAGCATTAAACCACACCACCCACAGACTATCCATGCCAAACAGGCCAATTCTTGGATAGCTGCAAATAGCCACGCTGTCGGACAGCATGGTTTCCGGTACTAATTGATGGCCCCAAGCGTCGAATTTTGTGTAGCTTAGCTGCGTGAATGCTGGACCTTGCGGATAACGTGGATTGGCAAATAGATGCGTGAACACGATATGGACATTCTCCTCCGCATCCACGGCAATCGCGGCATCCACCGCTGCGAGATCAAATCCTCCCGGCTGATCCTCCCACAGCAGCAAAGGAGTGCTCCAATCCGCCAACGCCGAAGCAACGAATATCCACCACCCCAGCGCGCACAAAAAAAGCGCACGCCTCCATATACATTCCGTGAATGAATATCGAAACGGTCGCTTCATGTTCGTTCCTCCTGTTTACCCGTACCTTGGTGTCTCTTATAAAATAGTACTATTTCTAAATGTGTCAAGAACTTTATATATTTTTCTAAAATCACCCGTCCTCTATGCCTGTTTGAAGTGCTAACTCTAATGCGAGCCATATATTACACAAAACACTTGACAAATGGCTTTTCATGTATTATATTGTATCCAACACTCTGAACAAATGTTTAATTAATTCATTGAGTTAGCCTATGACCACACCGGGCTTCCGAGTACGTCCCCCTACCTACGATCCGGAATGGATACGATTAGCGCCACCGAAATCAAGCCCCCGAAATCATTTACATATTATTGGCTCAGGCTACGACAGAAACAGCATCTCGTGATACTTCGGCAACGGCCAGAGACTGTCATCAATCGTGATTTCCAGTTTGTCTCCGCAGGCGCGAACTTCCGCCATGGCTGTCAACACCCGCGTGCGGTAATGACGGGCGTGCTCCAGAATATCGCTGCCATTCGCTTCTCCAGCCAAACGAGCTTCGTCAAGCTTGTTGATCGATTCGATGAACTCGTTGATCGCGGAAGTCAGCTCGTGCAGCAATTCGGTCTGCTCCGCCAGCGGTGAATCATGAAGAATCTTCTGCGCGTGCGAAATCGAAGACGAAAGCTGCTTCTGATACTTGAACGCCGCAGGGAGAATCATCGTCCGCCCCATCCTTGACATCAAGCCCGCTTCGATATTAATCGACTTGATGTAATTTTCGAGCTTGATGACATAACGGCTCTTTAATTCAGCTTCATTCAAAACCGCATGACGGGAAAACAGCTCGATACTCTGCTTCGAGACAAAAGCCGGAATCGCTTCCACGCAGGTCGGCAGATTGGGCAAGCCGCGGCGCTCAGCTTCCTTGTGCCACTCCTCAGAATAGTTATCGCCGCCGAAAATAATCGCCCGATGCGCCTTCAGTTCGCGCTGCACGACTTGCTGCACGGCAACATTGAAATCATTCAGCGATTCGACTCCCTCTTCGATCTGATCGGCGATGTCAGCGAGCGAATCCGCGACAATCGTATTCAGCACCATGTTGGGCCGGGCGACATTCTGCTCGGAACCGACGGCGCGAAACTCGAACTTGTTGCCCGTGAAGGCAAAGGGCGACGTGCGGTTGCGGTCGGAGTCATGCACCGGCAGGGGCGGCATCGACGATACTCCAAGATTCAGATAAGTGCGTGCGCGCGTCTTCGCGGTCTGTCCTTCGATAATCGCATCGATCACTTCCGTCAGCGTATCGCCCAGATAGATCGAGATAATCGCCGGAGGAGCTTCGTTGGCTCCGAGCCGGTGATCGTTCGAGGGCGTGGCAATCGAGGCGCGCATGAGATCGCCGTGCAGATGAATCGCGCGCACGATCGCAGTTAAAAAGACGAGAAACTGCGCGTTTTCCTGCGGCGTCTGACCGGGTTCGAGCAGATTATTGCCTGCATCATCAGCCATCGACCAGTTGTTATGCTTGCCGCTGCCGTTCACTCCGGCGAAGGGCTTCTCATGCAAAATACACTCAAAACCGTGATGATGCGCGATATTGCGCATCACCGACATCATCAGTAAATTATGATCGGTGGCGATATTCGACTGTTCATAGACCGGAGCCATTTCAAACTGCGACGGCGCGACTTCATTGTGACGAGCGGTGACAGGAATGCCAAGTTTATAGAGCGCAAGTTCGACATCTTCCATATAGGCCAGCACGCGTTCCTTGATCGTGCCGAAGTAGTGATCCTCCATCTCCTGACCTTTGGGAGGCGGCGCGCCGAACAGCGTACGACCCGCACTGACCAGATCGGGCCGCGCTAAGTAATATTTTCGATCAATGAGAAAGTATTCCTGTTCACAGCCGACGTTGGTTCTCACGCGAGTAACCTTGTCATTGCCGAAGAGCCGTAAAATGCGCAGCGCCTGCCTGCTCAACGCATCACCGGAACGTAGCAGCGGAGCTTTCTTGTCGAGCGACTGACCGTTAAAACCCACAAAGACAGACGGAATACACATCGTCTTGCCATGCCGCCCTTCCATGAGGAAGCAGGGACTGGTCGGATCCCAGCCGGTATAACCGCGCGCTTCGAAGGTGGAGCGTGTGCCGCCCGACGGGAAGCTGGATGCATCCGGTTCTCCCTGTAAAAGATTCTCGCCGGTGAATTCCGTCATCACGCCGCCGTCGGACGAAGGCAAAAGAAAAGACTGATGCTTCTCGGCCGTCTGACCATGCAGCGGATGAAACCAATGGCAATAGTGAGTGGCCCCGCGCGAGATGGCCCAGTCTTTCATCGCCGCCGCCACGACATCGGCAGTCTCGGGATCAAGCGAAGCGCCGTTCTCATAGATCGCGAGCATGTGATGATAAACCGCCTTGGGCAGCACCTGCCGCATGACAGGCAGCGAGAAAACATTCTGTCCGAAAAGTTCAGCGGGCTGCTGAGAGTGAGAGGTCGTCTCGGGCGAACCGTTGCCGCCGAGATTATAGAGGGAGTCTTTACGGGTGAGAGTGGGCATAGGTTTAGTCTATATGTTATTATTATGGTGATTTTTCAGTTTGCCCAGTCCGAGCAATGGAATAGAAAGGTCCCGAAGCTAATGATGAGAGACTGATAAAAGAAGAAGGGCGAGTCGGTGACTCGCCCTTGTTAGCTTCTATTTCAGCAGTATCATCTTTCGCACGTCGGAAAACTCTCCGGCGCGCAGCCGGTAGAGATAGACTCCGGCGGCATATCCGGAAGCATCGAACTCCATGGAATGGTTTCCGAAGGACATTTCGCCATCGAACAAAGTTTCGACGAGCCGGCCGGAAATATCATAGACCTGCAGCAGCGTTTGCGAGTTGTGCGGCAGCGTAAATGAGATTTGTGTGGATGGATTAAAGGGATTCGGGTAATTCTGACCGAGTGCGAACTCGAACGGAGTGACCGGTTCACTCGCGGCTAACGGCACTCCGGTCCCGCTCAGGGAAATCGTATCCGGAGAAGTCGTGCCGGTGTGAGTGATGATCAGCCTGCCTTGATAGTCTTCGTAAGTAAAGGGAGTAAAACGCGGGAACATGCTGAGAAGCGGCCCGGGAACAATCGACTGCGGTGTGTCGAAGAGAATCGAAAAGGCTTCTCCTTCGACCGCGATGGATTGAATAATCAAAGCCGTATTGCCGACGGCGCGCAAGGCCACACGGACGCTGTCCGTGGCGTAGATCTCGACTTCCCCGAAGTTGACTGAGGTTCCGGTGAGGAATTCGATGTCGACGGAAACGGCTTTTGCTGATAGATCACAGATTAAATCGCCGCCGGGACCGTCATGTGAGATCGTCAAAACACTGTTGTATTGCCCGGATTCACCCGCCTGAAAGGTAACATCGATGCGCTGACTCGCTCCCGGCTGAAGGGTGACCGGTGCGGCGGGCGAGGCGGTAAAGGGAGCTTCCGCCGAAATCGAAGTCAGGGTCAGAGTCTGCCCGACGGCGGGATTATGAACGGTCGCGGACAGAGTTGACGTTTCGCCATGCTCCACATTCCCGAAATCAAGCGGGCAGCCGCTCAGGATCGGAGTGGCTGGATCGACCATACTGATTTCCAAATCGTAAAGCTGCACTTCATTCGCCGTGGCCCCATTAATCAACAAAATATAATCGGTGGCAGCCGCCGGAACCAGATAGCGGAACACTTCTTCTCTGATACCGGCGGGATTTGAAGCGGAAGAGGCGAGTATATTGGTTCCGGTTCCATCCTTTAGAAAGAGATTAAGATTGTTGTCATCGAGAGTATTGATCTCGACACCGGGCTCACATTCATCATCCACTTCTTCGCCTTCGAGATAGGTCTCACCTATTGGAATCAGCGAGATTGTCATGGCCATTCCGGCGGGGGCTGTCAACTGATAGTAATCGACGTCCGAATTGTCATCCAGACTGCAGTACCGATGATAGTGATACTCCGCTATCGTTCCCATGTCATAGGCATCAACAGCCTGATCATTCGGTTCGTAGTTATCGCCGTAGAGCCGTTGGACTCCGCGAATGTCATCATGCTGCGGACCGTGGTGCGCGGAGGAATAAATCGGCTCCATCAGCTTCGTGCCATTATTAGGACACACATGCGCCAAACCAAAACCATGCCCATGTTC
>JAHIZR010000289.1 GCA_018814465.1 bacterium
ATCGGATTATCGCGCGGCGACTGGATCGTATTTGCGGATGATGATGATTATTATGCTCCTTCCTATTTGGAGGCATTTCGCGAGCTGAATCTTCAGGAGGGGGAGTTGGGGGTCGTGCGAATGAACAATTATGGAACGGTTGTCCCCCGGCACGGCATGCATGAGTTTCCGAGACTTGCCCATGTGGGGACGCCTTGTTGTCTTTTCGCGGGAAAAATCCTGCGGGAAAATGAGGAGTTGCGCTGGACCTACGACAACAATTACGATCACGATTATCAGTTTGTCAAGCGGTATGTGGAGCGTGTGAAACCTCGCGTAAGGCTGAATCCGCGTGTCGTTGTAAAGGCGGGGAATGCTTCACTGTTCGCGAAGAACAAATTGAGCGGCAGACGGCTCGAGCAGTATTTGAGCTGGCGCGAGCCGAATTTTTTTGCAGAGTGGTTCAATCCTGTGAAAAATGATTGCCGGATATACAGAAAGCTAAATGAACTGGGCAGGCTGTTCGCCGGGACTCAGAGATAATAATAATGAACCGAGACTATTCGGAGACGATATGCCAGAAAGTAAAGAATTCAATCTTGATTTAGATAATTATGAGCGCTACGGTTTTCATGATAAAGAGACATCTCTTATCAAGCTTCCTAAAGGTTTGTCCAAGAAGGTTGTAGAGGAGATTTCCGCCTTCAAGAACGAACCGGACTGGATGCTGAAGCTTCGGCTGAAGGGTTTGGAGTATTTCTATAGGAAAGAGCTTGCCAACTGGGGGCCGGATTTGAGCGGGATCGATTGGAATGATATTCACTATTACATCAAGCCGTCCGATAGAGTCGCGAACGATTGGGATGCGGTGCCGAAGGAGATTCGCGAGACCTATGACAAGCTGGGCATTCCGGAGGCGGAGAAGAAGTTTCTGGCCGGAGTGGGCGCGCAGTATGAGTCCGAGGTTGTTTATCACTCGCTGCAGGAGCAGTGGACGAAGCAGGGAGTGATATTCCTTGATACGGATACGGGATTGAAAGAATACCCTGATCTGTATAAGGAGTATTTCGGAAAGTTGATTCCCGCCGGAGACAATAAGCTTGCCGCGCTCAATACGGCGGTTTGGTCGGGTGGGAGTTTTATTTATGTCCCGAAGGGTGTGCATGTGACGATTCCGCTGCAGGCTTATTTCCGAATTAACGCGGAGAATTCCGGGCAGTTCGAGCGGACATTGATTATTGCGGACGAGGGGTCGACCATACACTATGTGGAGGGCTGTACGGCTCCGGTATATTCGACGGATTCCCTGCACTCGGCGGTTGTGGAGATTTACTGCAAGAAGGGCGCGAAAGTCCGCTATACAACGATTCAGAATTGGTCGAAGAACGTATACAATTTAGTGACCAAGCGGGCGATTGCGGAAGAGAACGCGACAATGGAATGGGTGGACTGCAATTTAGGTTCGAAGGTTACGATGAAATATCCGTCAGTCTATTTAGTGGGGCGCGGCGCGCGAGCGGATACGCTGTCGGTGGCTTATTCGGGCAGCGGGATGCATACGGAAGCGGGAGCGAAGGTGATTCATCAGGCACCGGATACGACATCAGTGATTATTTCCAAGTCGATTTCGCGCGGCGGCGGGCGGACGTCTTACCGAGGCCTGGTGGAAGTGGCGCCCAATGCCGATAACTGCAAGTCCACGGTATCGTGCGACGCACTGCTGTTAGATGATCACAGCCGCAGCGATACCTATCCTTATATGAACATCAAGAATGACCGGGTGGAGTTGGGTCATGAGGCGACAGTCTCGAAGATCGGTGATGAGCAGATATTCTATCTGATGAGTCGCGGGATTTCGGAGGCGGAAGCGATGACAATGATTGTGCGGGGATTCATCGAGCCGGTCGTTAAAGAGCTGCCGATGGAATATGCGCTGGAGATGAACCGGCTGATTCAGCTTCAGATGGAGGGGTCGGTTGGCTAAGCAATCAAGTATGAAAGAAAACATGAAGCATACAGAGCAGACATCAGCAAGAGATACTTCGGTTCTTTGGACGAAGGCTGAATTAGAACAGGCGTTGGAGGCGGCGCGCAAGACAGCAAAGCCCGCGCCCTATGTCGAAGATTGGCGGAAAACGAATCCTGATCTGTTTCCCTGGGATCGTTTCGAGGATAAGCCGGAATCGGATCTGCGCGAGGTGACACTTCACGATCCTGATTCATTGGTACTGTTCGATTGGGGGGAATATGCCGATACGATGCGGGATATGCTCGCGATTGCGGGAGATGATTATGATGCGAAGTTTTTGCATTATCACCGTGCGAAATCAGAGAATCCGGTTTGCGTTGTCGGGAAGAAGAACAGCACTCCGCGGCCCGTTGAAATCTTGCAGAAGACCGGCGGCGGCAGGGTCGGATACGATACGACATTGATCATTGTCGAGACCGGAGCGGAGTTGACAGTTCTTGACCGGTGGGAAGCTCCCGATCAAGAGACCGCGCTGGTGGGCCGCACGGAGATTCTGCTGAAAGGAGGCGCGAGACTGAATTTTATGCAGGAAGATCAAGCGCATGCTTCCGGTTCGGTTTATCGCCGCGCGCGAGTGAGAATGGAACGCGATGCGGTTTTGAATTGGACTTTCATGACACCGGGAGCGGCTTGGCACGCGGCGCGGCTGGAGATATTTTTGAGCGGTACGAACACGGATGCGCATGTTTACGGGTTATTTGCGGGCGCGGGAAAGTGCCGAGCGGATCACCGGACGCATCAGTATCATAGCGCGCCGAATGCACAGTCGAAACTGACCTTTAAGACGCTGCTGGCGGGCGAGGCTCATTCGGTCTACCAGGGAATGATCACGGTTCCGCAGCAGGCTCAGAAGACAGACGCCTATCAGCAGTGCCGGAATTTGATGCTGGATCCGAATACGCATGCCGACGCGATTCCGATGCTGGAGATTATCGCGGATGATGTGAAGTGTTCGCACGGCGCGAGCATCGGGAGTTTGAATGCGGAGCAGATGTTTTATTTGAGATCACGCGGTTTGAATTACCGTGAAGCATTGACGGCGGTGGCGGCGGGATTTGCGGAAGAGATTATTCAGCATGTACCGCTGGAAGCGGTGCAGGAATCGTGGCGGGAGCTGGTATCGAAGACGATCAGCAAGGCGTCGGGGACGGTTTAAGTTATTGGAAGAATTCCGGCCGGGTTTCACTCGACAACTGCATGATGCAACACCCGGGAGGGTGTTGCCTAGTAATTGAAAAACTGTTTAGCCCGGCTCGGCGGAGCTGAGTGTAAAGGCAGGATCGGGATTCCGGATAATCAACCTGCGCGGACTTGGTTGATTTCCGGAATGACAGAAACGACTCCATGCTTAGCCCTGTCCGGCGAGGAAGTGTTAATTGAATTTTAATAGTGAGCACAAAAGGAAGTGGAAACGAAACTAATTCGCGTTTGCTCAGTTTCGGATGTTTCCCCCGGCAGCGGGAAAGCATTCTTAATCGGCAGCTACAAGCTTGCCGTGTATAATGTTCAGGGCGAGTTTTATGCATCGGCGGACACCTGTTCGCATGCGGAAGAGTCGCTTGCGGAAGGGTGGCTCGAGGGGACGAATATCGAGTGCCCGAGGCATGGAGCGCAGTTTTGTCTCAAGACGGGTGAAGCGAAAACACTGCCCGCGACCGACCCGATTGAGGTGTTTGAGACAGAAGTCCGGGACGGCGATCTCTATGTGAAGCTGCCGGCGAAATATCTATAGCGGCCGGCTGCAAGCAGTCAACACGGCGAGAATCAATAAAAGTGAACGACAATAAATGAAATCTTGGGAAGAAATTCGGCAGGATTTTCCGATCCTGAACGTGAAGATCAATGGCAAGCCGCTGATCTATCTGGACAGTGCGGCGAGTTCGCAGAAGCCGGTGCAGGTGCTGCAATCCTATTGCGGTTTCTGCGAGCAGCGCTACGCGAACGTGCATCGCGGGATTCATACATTAGGGGAAAGCGCGACGTCGGATTACGAAGCCGCGCGCGAGACGGTAGCGAAGTTCGTGCACGCTCCAACCAAAGACGGTTTGATTTTTACTCGCGGTACGACGGAGTCCATCAATTTGGTGGCCCGCTCGTACGGGCACAAGTTCATTAAGCATGGTCAGGCGATTGTTTTAACGCCGATGGAGCATCACGCGAACCTGATTCCGTGGCAGTTAGTCGCTAAGGCAGTGGGTGCGGAGCTGCGGTTCTGGCCGATGCAGGAAGACGGGACGCTGGATTTCGAGAAGGGGCGGAAGCTGCTCGACAACTCCGTAGCGATGCTGTGTTTCACCCATATTTCCAATGTTTTGGGGACGGTCAATCCGGTGCGGGAGATGATCGAGCTGGCGCATCAGGTTGGTGCGAAGGTGTTAGTGGACGGTGCGCAGGCAGTGCCGCACATGCCGGTGGATCTGACGGAGTTAGATGCCGATTTTTACGCGTTTTCCGGTCATAAGATGTTAGGACCGACGGGAATCGGAGTGCTTTGGGGTCGTCCGGAAGTGCTGAATGACATGGATCCATTCCTGACGGGTGGTGAAATGATACGGGAGGTTTGGCTGGATCACGCGACGTGGAATGAGATTCCTTACAAGTTTGAGGCGGGAACGCCGGCGATCGCGGAGGCTGTGAGTATGGCGGCGGCGGCTCGATATTTAACCGAGATTGGCATGGAACGCGTCCATGAACACGGTCGTGGTTTGGCGAAGCAAGCATATGCGAGACTTTCCGAGATAGAGGATTTGACGGTTTATGGTCCATCCGAGGAGCGCGGCGCGTTGGCGACGTTTAATATCGAGGGGATTCATCCTCATGATATCGCGGCGATCTTAGATGGAGACGGAGTGGCGATTCGAGCCGGCCATCATTGCGCGCAGCCGCTAATGCGGTGGCTGGGAGTCGCGGCAACGGCGCGGGCGAGTTTCTATATATACAACTCCGAATCGGATATCGATGTGCTTGTGGAAGCGATTCGGACGACGAAGAAAGTGCTTCAGCATGCCTGAGTTATATAGTGAGATATTGTTAGATCATTATCATTTGCCTCGGAATAAGGGCGAGCTGCCGGGTGAAACGCTGTCGGTCGAGGGGGCAAATCCGTTGTGCGGGGATGAAATAACACTGCATCTGAAGTTTGAGGGAGACGTGTTGTTAAATGTCACTTTTACGGGCAAGGGATGCGCGATATCGCTGGCATCATCATCGATGCTGACAGAGATTTTGATGGGCAAGACGATTACGGAGATACAGGAGTGGATTGAGCGATTCAAGGAATTTATACGGGAGGGCAAAGCACCGGACGGTGTAGATTTAGGTGATCTTGCTGCTCTGGCGGGGATCGCGAAATTGCCTGTCCGTGTCAAATGTGCCACCCTCCCCTGGTCGACGATGAAGGAGGCGATCAGCCGATATAAGGGCACCTAACAGGCCAAGCAGACAAGTTTATCCAGCCGCATCATTGATTTTGGTGTGGTTTTTTTATACTTAGAATGTTTTAGGGATCTTGGGAATATTGCGAATCGCCATAGAATATATTATATTTGAGACGCATATACTTCGTGGCGTGGAATTTGCGCGATTGCGGTGAATAGAGGTATATGGAATGGAATCGCTTCGCGAAGTCAAGAAAATCTGTTTAGTTGGTGTCGACGAGGTTGTTGCGAATCTGGTGGTGGCTCTGCGCCGGACGGGATTCAAAGGGCGGACTCATGCTGTCACGAACAGTGCTCAACTGAAGCGGGCTTGGGGAATCGGGGTAGCGAATGACGGTTCGGAGCGGCTTGAAGAGGGTTTGGAAGACGCCCAGTTGATCGTGATGTCATTTTCTTTAGAGGACTCCTCCTCGCGGTTGGCTTCGGTTCTTGAGAACGCTGATCCAGGAGCGATCATCGTGGATCTTTCGCACACGAAGGCCTATGTTGCGAGAATATTTGAGGAGGTCGGTCGCGAAGACGTCAGGTATGTCGGAATTCGATTAGTCGATTCGTTAGAAATTTCCGATGTATTGACGAGGACTGATCCGTTCTTTTTTGACAGCAAGGCATTGATTCTGACGCCGCGGGAGAAGGGGGACTTGGATGCCTATGCGCTTCTGAGTGAGGCGCTGGAGTCGATTGGCGCGCAGGTGATCGCGTTGAGTCCGATGGCTCATGACCAGTTGCTGGCGAATTATGTTCATTTGCCTCGGGTAACAACGTTGGCGATACTCGAACAGGTCTACGCATATAACAGCGGAGACAGTCTGCGGCCGGGGATCATGGGCAAGGAGTTGACAGCGCAATTGGAGCAGATAATGGACCTGCATCATTCGCGGTGGTCCGAGGAATTGGAGCCTGTCAAGAAGCTGGTCAGTGACGGGATAGACCTGTTGATTGAACGGCTGCAATTGATCAAGCGGGATTTAATGGGTAGCGGACTTGAAGAGCGGATCAAGAGTTTGCTGACCAGCGCGTCGTTGACGCTGGAGCGTGCGGCGGAAGCCAGAGAGCCGCGTCTGGTAGTAATCGCGGAAGAGAATATGAAGACGTTGGAGCGGGTATCCACCTTACTTGCGAATGCTCATTTAGTAATCAACGATCTTGAGCGGGCGGACCGTCCGGGCGCTCCCGCGTATAAATTGACGATGAACACGGCTGAAGATCGCGATGAGGCGATTCAGTTGCTGAAGTTTGCCGGCATACAGGCATTTGACATACAATAGAAATCACTTCTACTTTGTCCTCTAAATCCAAGCAAGAACAAGACGAATCTCTGGAGACGATGTCTCTGCCCGATCCCCTCGAGTTAATGGGTGTCGAGTTTAAGAAGGTTGCTCTCATTGGAGTCGGTTTGATTGGCGGATCCATTGGTTTGCGGATGCACGCGATGGGCTATCCGGGAACGATTATCGGCTATGATCTGCCGGAGGTTCTCGATGAGGCGATCATGCGCGGGGCGATCGATCATGGGGTGGGCGATCTTTCGGAGGCTGTGGCGGACGCGGATTTAATTGTGATGGCGATGACGGTAGATCAGATTGCCAGTCTGCTGCCTACGGTGCTTCGGCAGGCCCGCAAGGGGGCTGTTGTTACCGATACGGGTCCGGCGAAGGCGGAATTGTTGAGGATTGCCGGCGCGACACAAGAGAGCAACGGTGTTTACATCGGCGGCCATCCGATGGCTGGCAGTAAGCATCAGGGGATCTCGAATTCGCATGCCGAGTTGTTTGTTTCGGCTTATTGGCTGTTGTGCGCACCGGAAGGGACGCCGGACGAGCCCTATCATTCGTTGAAGTGGTGGGTGCGGACCTTGGGAGCCTATCCGATCGGAATCGACGCGGAGGCTCATGATAAGATTATCGCCATGACGACGCATATGCCTTTCGTGCTGGCGTTGGCGCTGAGCAACTTTATCGCGGACAATTCCTCTGAGATGCCGCTGCTGCAGAAGCTGGCGACCGGGAATTTCCAGACGATGACTTCAATGGCGGCGCTTCCCTTGGGGATGTGGGAGGCGGTGATTGAGTTTAATCGTGAGAATTTGACGCATGCTCTGGGAGAGTTCAGGAAGGTATTGGACGAGTGTGATGAGCTGGTGAGGACAGGGCGGCTTTCGCAGCTTTGGCAGCGGGCGCACTCTTTTCAGCACCGGTTAGCCCGGGAGCGGCCCGGAGACTGGGAGGCTCAGAGCGAGTTGACGGTAATCGTGCCGGACCGGCCGGGAGCGATTGCGCGGATTTCCGGGCTGTTGGCGGGTCATGGAATCAATATTCGGGATATCGGTTTGCTGCATGTTCGTGAGCGGGTGGGCGGGGTTTTGCGAGTAACTTTAGAATCGCGCAGCGATGTTCACAGCGCGATTCAGGTGTTGAATGATCATGGTTTCAAGGCGAGTGTGAAGCGGTAGCAGTGGCTTCCGGGCACTCGGGGACAAAAAGCCTTGGCGAAATAGGAGACGAAAACCCGGCAGGACTGCCGGGTTTTTATCATTCTGTGTTCGCTCGCTGACGAACGGTCCCAGAATGTTGACTTTTGTTTGAACTGATATTATCCTCCGCCGCGGATAGCGCTTTTCATGTCAGTATAGCGGCGTCTGAGCAATTCGACTGAAGCTAAATAGCGAAGTTGAGTTTCCGCCATTTCCGCCATTTCCTGATCGATATCGACACCGTTCAGGTTATCGGATGCGGGATCAATAGGTTCGCGTTCAACGCGGTGTTGGACTCCGGCGATTTCGTTGGCGATATCGGAGGAGAGGTGGCGGTCGTCCGAGCGGGCGAGTTTACTGTTCGAGCCATTGATGGCATCGCTCAGGAGATCTTCGAATTCGACTCTGACTCGTTGATATCCGGGAGTCTCGGCATTGGCGATATTTTGAGTATGGGCTCTTTGTCTCGCTGCCTGCGCATCAAGAGCGTTTTTCAGCGAGGTTGTTGCGGGGACATTGTTAACGAGTAAGTTTTGAATTAGGTTATCAGCCACGAGAGGTCTCCTTTGCAGATGCTATATAAGCAATCTGTGTACCGGAAGCGGCTTGGGAGGCATATAGGTATAAATAATAGATAGATACAGGATTTCGATTTGCAGTGGATCAGGGCAGAATCTGCCTGAGAACAGACTTGAAGTAATGGATCAAAAAAGGCCCGGATGAAGCATCCGGGCCCTTTAAAGCAGGTCAGTAGATAGGTTTACGGACAGGATTCGGTGGCAACTACGACATAGAAGCGGATAGCTGCCAGAGGATTAGTATCCGTGTATTCAGTGACGGAACAGACGCAATCCAGGAAAGTGAAGTCTTCGGGGAAGGAAGCATTGCCGTCGGTTGTGTAGTAGATTCGGTAGCAGTCACAAAGCTGACCGAGACCGGGACTCCAACGAAGATCGACATAGCCGGTTGCGGTATTGAAGAAGTTCGTAACGTCCACGGGCACAGTGCAAGGAATCTCGGTCGAGGTGAACGGTTCATGTCTGCCGGACTGAATCTGCCAGCCGCTGCAGTAGCACGAGCTGTAGTCATATTGTCCGAGGACACCGTGCAGGTTGATGGGGCCGTCGGGGATTAACTCGCCGACGAGATCGCTGCAGTCGTCAACACGGAAGATGGTGGTGTCCGTGCCTGAAATCACCCAGTAGTTGGAATCGGCAGTCGCGAAGGTGTTGATACCGTCGCCTTGCGGGAAAACGACATTTTCGAGCATGACATGGCGCGATTCATAAGCATCAACAGTGCAATCGTCGAGATGGATATCGACATCAGCAACGGTCAGAACCGGTTCATCCGCGGGTGCAACCGAAGCGGCCAGATAGGTAATGACCACAGGGATCGGGGTATTATCGGAGAATTCAATCAGGCCGTTATAGGCGGTCACGTTGCCTTCGATTGAAACGGAGTCGCCGACAGCAGGAGGACGAGTTTCATTCTGCATGTTGTTTGTGCAGCTATTTCCGTAAACGAGAACCGCGCAGCCGTCATCTTCAACATAGACATTGCGACGGCAGACGTCAACATGAGTTACGACGCCGTAAGTCAGCGCATGAACGCCGTTTTCGAGTGAAGTTCCACAGACATCAATTGTACGGATTTCGCAGAGTGTCAATTCTGTCGGGATGGAAGGTCCGGCACAGACATTAGTCGCGCCCGGAGTTCCGAAGTCGCCCGCCGAGCCGATCCATTGATCATCCGGGAGGCACCAGCTTGTGTCTTCGTTGACCGGATAGGTTAGGTCGCGAAGCTGCATACTGTATCCCGCGAGATAGGGGAAGGTTGTATTATAGGTGAGTGAAGTTACCAGATTGTTGGAAGCATCAAACAAAGAAATAACATCCGTAACGGGCATACCGGTGTTATTGAGGGTAACGCCGGTTGCGCCGCCGAAGAATACGTAATCTTCATCGATGCCGCCGTTGGTCGCGAAGTCACCGTTGTTGCAAAATACCATGTACTCATGGGAGGGGATGGAAAGCGTGACTTCAATGGTATCCGAGCCGGTTTGGTCAGTGATCCTCCATCCAGTGAGGTCGACAGCGGTTTCTTCGTTATTATAAATTTCGAACCATTCGCCTAGGTTGTCAAACACCGCAGCCGGATTGGGCATGATTTCGGTGATGATGATATCTACGGCCTCCGTAACAGTGAACTGCGCTGTGCTGTTGGCTGCGATCACATTTTCAGCAAGATCCTCAACATTGTTGACGGTCAGGGTGTAGGTGTTCGGAGGCGTGAAAGCGGTCGGATAATACAGGCGAACAGTCATATTATTGGTCAGGAGATTTGCAGAGTCGGGAGTGCCGAAGCCGTTATCGATGGAGTAATTAGCGGCGGTTTCCGAAGTTGTGATATCGAGGGCTTCATCGAAGAAGGCATCCACGGCGAATTCGTTGGCAAGCGCGGCGCTGAGTAGAACAGGCGGCGTCACATCTTGTTCGCAGGTATGGGGTGCGGAGCCCGGAGTGCAATTAAGATAGCGACCTTCAGTATTGTAGATGGTATCGGACTGGTACCAGTCGATAGTATCCCAATCCTGACCGAAATCATCCAAACAGACTTCAATAGAGTAACCGGGAACGGTTGTGCCATTAGGGAAGTTTTGAGTCAACGAACCATAAATGAAAATACCACCGGTCTGCGCAGTATACAAGGTAAGATTATCACCACTGTTGCCAAGCGCCAAGCTTCCATAGACTGTGGTTCCGATAATCGCAGAGGGGATTTCAACGAGGACGTCGGTATGCCAGCCGAGAACAAGGTAGGCTCCGGCGGCCAGAACGGTCGCTGCTGGAATCTCGACAACACCTTCACCGGCAGCAGGATAGACATCATCATCGGAGAGTACCCAACCTGAGAGATTAATTGCTTCGGTGGTAGCATTATATAACTCAACCCACTCTCTGTCTCCCAATGGCGCGCCGCCGGTTCCTGTATCGTTGTACATCACCTCTGTGATAAGAATATCGCCATATTCTGGGATATAGGAAGAGATGGTGAATTGATCGGTTTCATCGACACAGGCATTTTCAGCAAGGTCTTCGACGCCGTTAACGGTCAGGGTATAGGTATCTTCGGCGAAGGGAGACGTAAAGGTCAGATGAACAAGCGCCAAGTTCGTACCGTCGAGAGTCGCGGTAGCCGGAGTGACGTTGCCGGGGGTGACATCGTAGTTGCCGACAGTTTCGGCCGTGGTTTCATCAAGGTCTTCGTTGAAGAGCACGTCAATAGCGGTGGTGCTGAGAACCGAAATCGTTACGATTTCCGGTGGAGTGATATCCACATCGCAGGGGCTGGGAGCGGATCCCGGTGTGCAGTTGACATAGACTGTGCTTGCATAGGCGGCGGCGGATTCATACCATTCGATAGTATCCCAATCATTGCCGAGCGTATTCGAGCACACTTCGATCGAATTGCCGGCATTAGCGGTCGCCAAGTCGGGATATAGAGTCGTGAACGAACCGTGAATCAGCGCGCCGCCAACTGGATGAAGGAGGACGAGGTTGTCGCCGGGATCATTGCTGAGCGCGAACGATCCATAAAGTGAACCACAAATGACTTCACCGGTGATATCCGCGAGATCTTCAAGACCTAAGACGAGATATTGTCCTGCGGCAAGGGAAGTGCCGTTAGGAACCTGAATGACGCCTTCACTGAAAGGAGGATATTCCGTGGCATCGGAGAGGAGCAGACCGGAGATGTCAATCGTGCTGCCGGTGGTATTGTAGATTTCCACCCATTCGACATCGGTATCGACGTTGTCATACATAACTTCGGAGATAACGATGTCATCGGTGCCAATGGCGACAGTGGAAATAACGAAGGGACGGAAGTCGGTGACGATCGGGTTGCCGGCGGTGTCTTCGACGCTGCTGACGGTCAGTTCATAGGCATTCGCGGCCAGCGCGGAACCGAAGGTCAGGTGGACGATGCGGGCGTCGGTACCATCAAGTTCGGCGGTGGAAGGGTTGCCGACGCCGTTGTTGACGGAGTAGTTGGTGACGGTTTCGGTCGTGGTTTCGTCCATGACTTCATTAAAGCGAACATCAATCTGGGTCGTGGTGTTCACCCAAACGAAGGAGAGCAGCGGGGGATCGGTATCCTGTACAGGACCGCAGGTTGTATTGGCGGCGCCGGGTGTACAGAAACGGTAGAGGCCAGTGGTAGCATATTCATTAGTAGAAACATGCCAATATTCGCTATCACTGGACCAAGGAGCATTTTCATTGCACTTCTCGATGGATTCACCGTCGTTGCTGCCGGCCAAATCCGGATAATAATCATTCTCGTCTGCCGAAATAATTCCATCTATCAGTGTGCCGCCGCTGGTAGATGTATATAATGCGAGGTTATCTCCGCTGTTTCCCAATGTCCAGGAGGCATCGAATTCGGAACAGACAATTTCACCGTCGATATCGTCCAGTGCGACTTTGCACAATACCAAATATCCATCGGCTGGGATTGTTGTTGAGGCCGGGACTTCGATACCACCTTCAGTACTGGTAGGATAGGCGTTGTTATCGGTAAGGTACCAGCCGGAAATGTCGATTGGGGAATCCGTAGTATTATGGATTTCAACCCATTCCATGTCGGTGGGAGTTCCGATGTCATCATACATGATTTCATTGATGACGACATCGCCGGGATCTACCGCCCAGGCGGCGGAAACCAAGATTCCAAGGCAAAGCAATAAAAAGAATCTGCTTGCGGATTTCATAGAGACTCCTGTTAGTCTTTTATTCATATCTTTCAGATAGCTATCATCCAGAACAATGATAATCAAGTAGTATTCAGGGAATGTGAGATGAAATTGAGATTTCACTGAGAGCGTAAAGGGACTCACGCATTCCCAAATTGTGTGTAATACACAAGATAGCTCCGAAATAAGGAAAACGCAAGCAAAATCAAGCAGTTTTCTGGGTCAGTTATGTCGAGTATGAAGGCTAAAACAGCAGGAAATCAAGTTCACTTTGTCATAAATTAAATGAACCCTTTAAGATGGCAGAAATCGTCGATATTGATCGAGAGAGGCATAGCTAAGTTCCGCCTGCAGTATACTTCGCGGTTCATTGAAGCTGGAGAAAAAAAGGACCGATTTTCCGGTCCTCGAAGGTAAGCAAAATAGAGCGAAGACTAATGTTCAACTTCAGATTCGATCTCGATGTTCAGGGCGAGCAGGGCTTGAGCCAGCGATTCCAGTTCGAAGGGTTTTTCCAGATAATAGTTGGGTCCGTTGTCAGGCAGCGGGTAGTCGTTGCCGCTGCTTAAAGCCAGACAGGGAACATCCCCGCAACGAGTCCGAACCTGCGTCAGCCATTCATCGCCGTCATCGAAGTCGCCGAGATCAAAGCAGACGAGTTCCGGTCTCAGATCATGGGAGTAAATCCAGGCGGTCGCATCATCCAAGGACGAGAAGGCTTCGCAGGGATGTCCGGTTTTGGCCAGCATTCGGCGCGCAACTTCCCGAACGGTCGGATTATTGACAATCAGCAGTCCGGGGCCGAGGGGAAGTACGGATTCG
>JAHIZR010000290.1 GCA_018814465.1 bacterium
TGAAACTTGAAACCTGAAACGTCTAAACGCTCATTCTCAGCAGGTTGAAGTCTTTCGGCTAAAAGTCTTTTGCATTGTCATTCTGAAGGCCGCAATTCAAGAGTTCCTCATGCCTCATGATTTTATGCGGCCTGAAGAATCCCAAAGGCAAACCCGCTACCACAACATAGGAACTCCGCCCCCTTGCACTGCTTACTTGTCAATCTTGCAGCGAACAAAAGATGTAAGCCCGGCAAGTAAGCTGAGTTCCTTCGCCACGCACAGTATCGCATAGCAAAAAGATCTCGTATGTTCGCGTGGCTCAGGATGACAAGCTGGGGATCCATCGTATAAAGCATTGAGATACTCTGATGCGTGCGATGTACCCTAAGCGTGTCATTCTGAAACCTGCTGATCTTCCGTTCCTCAGCAGGTTGAAGAATCTGCGCCCACGTGCTCTGCTTACTTGTTTTTCGACCGAAGCAAAGAGAGAAAGCCCGGCAGGTAAGCTGATATCCTTCGGGCTGCCATTATACGTACGGTAACAGCTTTCGGGTAGCGCAGCCCTCAGGATGACAAACTTGAAGAGCTCAACACAGGATGTATATGGACAAAATGATTAATCAAAATAGAGCATACTCATGATCCTCAAAGCAAATCCGGAAAATCCAAACATTCGAAACATCAAACGGGCGGTGGAAGCTCTGAATGACGGCGGATTGGTGGCCTATGCGACCGATACGAACTACGGTCTCGGCTGTGACATTCATAATAAGCACGGCATGGAACGCGCGCTGGCCTTGAAAGGTTATTCAAAGTATCACGCGCTCTCGTTTCTTTGTGCCGACCTCTCCGATATCAGCAAGTATGCGCGGGTGGAAACTTCGGTTTATAAGATTCTCAAGCGCTGCCTGCCGGGAGCGTTCACCTTCATTCTGCCCGCGACCCGCGAAGTGCCGAAGCTGCTGCTGTCAAAGCGCAAGACCGTCGGCCTGCGCGTACCGGATCATCCGGTCGCGCAGGTGCTGCTGAAGGAATTCGGACGACCCGTGCTTTCGACCGGCTGTACCGACCATAAAGGTGAAATGATGAACGACCCCGAACTGATTCATGAAGAATGGGGTCATGAAATCGATATCGTACTCGATTCCGGTATTCTCATCGGCGAATCCTCGACCATCGTTGACCTCACCGATCCCGATCACCCCGAAGTCCTGCGCGCCGGCAAAGGAGATGTTGCGCTGTTAGGTTGATTTCACCCCCCTTTGTCCCCCCGTGAACGGAGGGAGATTAGAGTCGCCGAGCCGTGCGTCCCCGCGCGGCCGTAACTAAATACATCACGTGGACGAAACTCTGCCCCCCAAACCAATCGCCAGCAAGCGCGAAATAAAAAAACGCGCGCGCCGTCAGTTCCCCGCCCTTGTGCGGAGTATGGGAGTGCGCGCGCTTTTGTTTGCGCTTGTGCTGATCGCGGTGGGAGTCGTCTGCAAGCCGTGGAAATGGGAATGGCTGCGACCGGACGAGGCGGTCTCCATCGCCGAAGAGTTTCTCTTCAGTCAAGGCGTGAATCTCGAGCGCTACACCCTGATTCAAGCGGCGGAATACCGCTCCAATGGCGCCTGGAGTGGAGTTGATAACGACGCCGGATTCTTCATGAATCCCGCTGTCGGATATGTGCTGCGCTATTTTCAGGAAGGAAGCGACGACAGCTGGCGGCTCAATGTTTCTCCCGCCGGACAGATCTACGAAGTCAGTCGCGAGCTCCCGGAAGGGGAGCCGGGGTATGAACTCGACCGGGATGAAGCACTGGAACTAGTGCAGAAATATCTGGGCTCCGAGCTGGGAATCGCGACGCTGCATCTGGATTTCGTCAGCGATTCACTCGCGAAGCTTCCCCAGCGCACCGACTGGAACTTCGTCTTCTCCTCCAGCGATTTCCCCGTCAGCGCGGATCACCTAAAGGTCAGACTCTCGGGCAGGCAGATTACAAAACTGTCCTTTGAATCTTCCAGTCCGATCCCGCCGCAACCACTGCGCGGCGGCGCGGCGCGGAGCCGCATGGTCGAGTTCGCGCTGATTATGTTCGGCGTGCTGCAAATTATGATTCATCACCGCACGCCGCTGGCCTGGAAAAAAGGCGTGCTGTGGGGAGGAATCGCCTTTGCCATCATTCTGGCTGTTCGCGGACTTACGATTCAGCAGGCCGCGCTCCTGATTCCCGCCGAAGGGGATATGCGGGATTTCTTGATGCGAGTCGCGCTCGGCGGAGTTGTGGAAGCTTTGCAGGGTTCAATCTTAGTGGCGCTGATCGTCGCGACGGGGGAGGCGATTTCACGAGATCTGCTCCCCAATATCACAACCTTTACGAGAATCGGTCCGTCACACCGGGGTTGGATCGGTTCCTGGGTGCAGGCGGCCCGTTGGGCGCTCCCGGCGGCATCCCTGATTCTTGCCTTTGAGGCGGCGATGTCTGTCTTTTATGATCCGGGCGGCTTATCGGGAAGAGCGCTGCCGATTATCGCAGGTGCGCTCTCCAGCCCGTTGCAGGCAGTGACCACAGCGGCGTTGGTGGCTAAAGATGTGCTTTGGAACGAGGGTCTGTATCGCTTATGGCTGTTTCCGCTGCTGATTTTCTGGATTCGCGGGCCTTTTACGGCTGTTATCGTCAGCGCAGGCGTCGCCACCTATTTTGCCGGATTCAATGTGGATCAAATGATCAGTATCGGCGGCCTGCAATACCTGCTGTGGGGAATCGTTGCGGCGTGGCTGACGATGCGGGTCGGAATCTTTTGCGCGATGCTCTTTCACCTGCTGGTCTTGGCCGGTTATGTCGGACTGGCTCTCCTTTGGACCGGTTTTGCCCTGACCGCCGGCATTCTAACACTTTTGTCTCTCATGATCCTCTTGATTGTCATAGCTTTGAAGGGTGAAGAAGCGCTCCACATTACCCCATCTGAAACTTGATTCTGGTGAATCAAATTCATAGATTGTATTTTCCCCCCAAACAAAATAATCTTCTAATAATTAACCGGTTGGTGACAACGTGAATATTTTCGTGTTGATTAAGGCTGTGGCTGACAGCGAAGCGACGATTCGTCCGGCGGCGGACGGCAAGAATGTGAAGCTCGATGATATCACTTGGGTTCTGAATCCCTTTGATGAGTATGCAGTCGAAGAAGCTCTGAAACTGAAAGAGGCGGCGGGCGAAGGTGAAGTAACGGTCGTCTGCAACGGCGGCGATGAAGTTCCGAAAATCATCCGCACCGCACTCGCGATGGGCGCGGACAGGGGGATACATGTCAATGGTCCGCGCAGTTTTGACGCGCTGTCCATTGCCAAGTCGTTAGTCAATGCCATTCAAGGCAAGGAATACGATCTGATTCTCTGCGGCAAGTCCGCGATTGATCATGATAACAACGCCGTCGGTACGATGGTGGCCGAACTGCTGGATCTGCCTTCGGTCTCCTTCGTGGTGAAGCTCGAGAAAACCGCGACCGGTCTGAAGTGCGAGCGCGAGATCGAAGGCGGCCTGCTGGTCGTTGAAACTCCGCTCCCGGCAGTGATTACGGCGCAGAAGGGCTTGAACGAGCCGCGTTATGCGTCGCTGAAGGGGATCATGGCGGCGAAGAAGAAGCCTTTGGAAACCATTGACGCCAAGAGCGGAGAGGTACAGGTGGAAGTGATTGCAATCGAGCCGCGTCCCCCCCGCGCACCCGGCGAAATCATCGGCGAAGGCGTTGATGCGGTTCCGGCTCTCATCAAGAAGCTAAGAGAAGAAGCGAAAGTGCTGTAGGCGAGGGATGAAGGATGAAATGGGGAGATAATAGGATAACGTTAATGACATGGTATGTTTTCAATAGACTATGCAATTCGGGATTTTTCTATTCCATACATATGCCAGAAACATATTCTGATAGTTGTTGAAGTTAGGAGTTGCTAATCGGTTCTGTTCCCAAATATGTGACCACAATAAGCGGTCAGCGCAAACCTTTGAAACGGACGCTACTAAGTCAACTGCCTCTTTTTGATGTTGAACCAAGAGTTCCTTCCCGAGAAAAGATACAGTCGTCTACCTTTGTAAATAACATGACACTGCCTGTCCATCGATGGTTTCGATTTAGTGCGGGCTTTTCAGCAGAGTGGGCAGAGAAGGTTATTTGTGATGCTTCTTTGCAAGGTAATGTCACTGTCCTTGATCCTTTTGTCGGTTCTGGCACAGTGTTACTTGCAGCTGAGTATGTGGGAGTTAGGAGTTTAGGAATAGAAGCTCATCCATTTATTTATAAAATCGCGCGCGCGAAACTTGCGTGGCGTTCTGATCCGGATCGCTATCTTCGATTAGTTCAGCAGCTCCGCAGAGTTGCAAAAAATCTTGCGCCACAGATCAGCGGCTACCCACCACTTATCAGCCGTTGCTTTGATGAACGAACATTGCATTTTTTGGATACGCTACGACAGGCATACCAACAGATATACGACGAGAGTCCTGAATCAGAATTACTTTGGTTAACTCTTGTAGCTTCCCTCCGCCGTGTTTCAAACGTAGGCACTGCTCAGTGGCAGTACATCTTGCCGAACAAACGAAAGCGAATGCAGCAGCATCCCGAAGCAGTATTCGACACTATTACAGCGATGTTCTACGAAGATATGCAGTTTGGTAAATCAATAGACGGACCCAGAGCGGAATTGCTGCGAAGTGATGCACGTGACTGCCACGAGATAGATTCGCGTAGCGTAAACCTCGTCATTACCTCACCACCTTATCCGAATAATTACGACTACGCTGACGCAACGCGGTTCGAGATGTCTTTTATGGGCGAAATCAATGGTTGGGGCGACCTCCAGCGTACAGTGAGGCAATACCTTGTCCGGTCGTGTTCACAGCACGTTCCGGATGGTAGCATTAACTTGGCGTCAATCTTGAGCAATCCCTTACTGCAACCGATTTCTCATGAGCTTTCTGATGTGTGTGAACAACTTGGAGAAATTCGGCTGACAAAGGGGGGACGCAAAACCTACCATTTGATGGTTGCGGCTTACTTTCTCGACCTAGCTAAGACGTGGGTTGCTCTTCGACGCGTGTGTACGTCACCCTCGCGAGTCTGTTTTGTTATAGGAGACTCGGCTCCATATGGTGTCTACGTCCCTGTTATCCCGTGGCTTGGGAAGCTCGCTATCGCCGCTGGATTTTGCTCCTATTCGTTTGAAAAGACAAGAGATCGAAATATTAAATGGAAAAACCGTAAGCACCGAGTCCCACTCCAAGAGGGACAACTATGGGTAGAGGGATAACGTTATGGCGGAATCACCTGCACATCGCTTTGGCCAGATTATCGGCGAGGTTCTTGAAGCTGCTGTCACGCCCGTTCTCAAGTCGTTAGCTAAAAAGTATAATCTTTATCTTGACATGAGGGGTTCTCGTCCCTGTAGAGAAGGTATAAAATGTTCATGGAGAGATTTAAACGGCAATACTCACGACTTGGATTTTGTTCTTGAAAGGGGTGGTACCGCAAAACAACGCGGGGTTCCGGCAGCTTTTATTGAGACCGCTTGGCGTCGGTATACGAAACATTCACGGAACAAGGCACAGGAAATCCAGGGAGCGATCAAACCCTTAGTTGAAACTTATCGTAATGCCGGGCCATTCATCGGGGTTATTCTCGCAGGAGTTTTCACTGAAGGTGCTCTTGCACAGCTTCGTTCACTCGGATTTAAAGTATTATATTTTCATTATAATAGTGTCGTTGCAGCCTTTAAAAAACATGGAATTGACGCTGCTTTTGACGAAAGTACGCCTGACGAAGATTTTCAGACCAAAGTAGAGAGTTATGAAAAACTCTCTGATTCTGGACGCAAAGCTCTTGCCAAAAGCTTGATCAACGCGCATAAGGCTGATATAAAGGAATTCACCGATGCCTTAGTATCTGTAGTTTCGCGCCAAATAGAAAGAATTATCGTTCTTCCCCTTCACGGAGTTCCTCAAGTAATAGAAACAATTCTCGAGGCTATCCATTTTGTAGAAGGATACGTCGATGCAAAAGCTTCCCAATATCCATTAGAGCGCTATGAAATTTGTATCAAGTATAACAATGATAACACTATTGAAGGCAAGTTTGGTGACAAGGCAAGTGCAGTTGAGTTTCTGAAAAGCTACCTACCGCCGTCGGCTGTATAAATATGTCGCATGGACTTTAGAATTAATACTGCGAACAAATGATTTGAGATGTGCAGCATCATTTGGGGGAAGCATGTGAAAGCGAAAATCAATCACAAAACCTAAGTCATATCCCCCCATGAACGATAAACCACTGATCGTTGATCCCCAAGATTCCTCCTGCTTCGCGACGCTGAATGAAGCCATCGCGGATGCGTTGGACGGCGAAAAGATTATGGTGAAGCCCGGCGACTACCGGGAAAACCTGATTGTCGATAAACAGATTTATATCATCGGTGACGGCGCGATGGACGACATCCGCATCATCGGCGACGGCGTCACGCCCGTGATCTCCTCGCAATCGCCGCTGCTCAATCTGCGCAACCTGACCCTCATCAACAGTTCCAGCACGGTGCCGACGATCGAATGCGCCTCAGGAATCTGCGATGTCAAATACTGCGCGATGCAGGGCGGCTATTACGGTGTGACCGGACTCTCCGGTTCGCGGATTTCCGTCGACAACAGTTCCGTCACGGGCGCGGCCAACGGCGGCATCTACGGCTGCGAGTGCATCGGTGTCACCGTCGCGGACACGCTGATCGAAAAATGCAAGGGTATCGGTATTGTCGCCGAAGAATGCCAGGAGCTGTTTGTCGAGCGCGCCACCATCATGGACGTGACTCCGCACGGGATTCTGTGTACCGGTGATGGAGCTTTCGAAGTAAAAGATACGGAGATTATCGGGGTGCCCAGCGCGCCGATTTCAGATAACGGCGTACCGGCGGCGGATGAGATGGAAAGAATCTGGTACGAACGCAGAGAAGTCGAAGAAGACGAATAACTCCTCAAGGCTGAATGTCATTCAATCGCGCTAAACATTTCATACTGATTCTCTGCGTGCTGCTGGGCGGATGCTTTGCTTCCGCATTCGCGCAAACCAAGCTGCCCGCTCCCAAATGGCAGTTTCTTGCTCCCGGAGATTCCATCTGGACCGAGATCTCGCTCATGCCGGGAGACGTGCTGGAATGGAGTCTGGTACTGTCCAGACTGTCCGATCCCGCGGGCGAATCCAAGCTGATTCTCCGCTCCGATGTTTCCGGTGAGATCTGGAAGAGGGAATTCGACGCGGCAGCGGTTGAAGCCTCCGATAATGTCAAAATCAAAACGGCGGCGAAATACCGGCTGACTTTATTGGGAGCCAGCAGCGCCGGACGAGTTGTGCAGATGAGCGCGTGGGCGAATATCGGTACGAAATTCAGAGATCCCTTCCCGATTCCATCGGAACGGATTCTGGCTTTCAACTTCGCGGTGAGCGACCGGTTTATTGTTGATTATGAGTTCATGCTGCCCAACACTACTTCGTTCGATGAACTGATGGCAATGGAGCTGCCGACCGATCTGATACAGGGCTGGGCGCTGACTCCCGAAGGAGACTCGTTGGCGGCTAAGCCTTCGGTGAACCGCTGGTTCGGTCAGCCGGGGATGATTCGACTGCGCGAACGCGCGCCGCGCGGCGGACGCATCACGCTGCGGTTGGAATGGGAGATTCCGATGGCAGGACAAACGGTGGTGCATCTCACGCCGGGCAAGGCCGCGCCGCCGGAATGGCTGCCTGAAGAAGTGCGCGTGATGACGACGCACATTCATGCGCCGTGGCACGCCGTCGTGGTGCCGCCTTTCGATGCGGCACGGCATGAGTGCATATCAGCGGAGCCGCCGCTGCAGTTAGGCAAATATGCCGCGCAATCACTGCGGGTGCGAGGCTTGGATTCGCTGCTCGCTGCCGAACTCACCCAAGTCTATTTGCAGCGCGATTCGCTTTGCGTTATGCGCCGCTCCCGGTTGGAAGCGATGAAAGAATATGACAGCGAATTTTTGACCAGCGCGAATGCTTTTCTGCCGCCGGAGTTTCACGTCGCCGTCACCACGCCGTTAGCTGAATCGCAGAAACATGAACAGCCGTCGCAATTGGTCGCACTGCGTTGGTTCGTGGATCATCCGCCCGAAGGCTCACCGGGCAAGCTCTATGTCTGGCTCTATGACGAAGGTTTAACCGCGCTGCCGCAGGCTCCGGACGAAATTTATTGGAATCCCCAAGTCATGCCGCTGAACGCTGATCTGCGCACCTATGGCGGCGTGCAGGCGGAATTCGCGCAGCAGATCTCGCTTGACCCCGAAAAGAATCTGCGTCCCTCATCCTTTCAGGACAGCAGCCGGACGCTGCTCGATTTCAGTCAGCGGGTGCTGGGTCTGTATTTGGAAAATACTTCGCAAGACACGATCTATCTGGTCTACCGGCAGGAAACTCCGATCGAACGATCCGTTGCCATGACCATCTCCAGATGGCCCAAAGCCGCGCGGATCGCGATTGTTGTGCTGTTGATTCTGGGCGTAGTCGGCATCTATGCACTCTATGAACTGCGCCAGAGGGAGCAGCGGCGGCGCAAACATGCCGAAGAGTACGCCGCTGATCTGGATAAAGCCCGGCAAGTACAGGAAAAACTCCTGCCCAAGGGACCGATTGATGTGCGGGGACTGGAAGTGCTTGGATTGCATCAGAGCATGCAATCGGTCGGCGGCGATTATTATGACTTCTTCCAGCTGAAGGACGGACGGATTCTGATTTGCGTGGCCGATGTCGCCGGACACGGTTTGGCAGCGGCGCTCCTGATGTCCAATCTGCAAGCAACATTGCATGCCATCGCGGAGGTTCCTCGCCCGCTCAATGAACTGGTGGGCATGCTCAATCAGGAGATCACGAAGCGCACCTCGCCTGATCGTTTCGTAACGTTGATTATTGCGGAGATTTCGGCGGACCGCTCACAATTGAACATCTGCAATGCGGGGCACAATCCCGGCTATTTAATTCGCAAGAACGGCAAGGTAGTCGAACTTGACGCGGGCGGTATCATGCTCGGTGTGATGGAAATGTTCCCCTATATTCAGATGGACTACGGTTTGGAACCGGGAGATTTGATCGCGCTCTACACTGACGGCATCCCCGAAGCGGAAATCGGTTTTGAAGACATGTTCGGCTATGACCGCCTGCAGTATTTCCTTTCGGAAAACCGCGACGGTCGTCTGCAGGATATCGCGCAGAAGCTGTTCAA
>JAHIZR010000291.1 GCA_018814465.1 bacterium
AGATTCGGCGCGGCCGGTTTGGTCAGATGACGCAGGTTCTTGGCAATCTTTTCGATGCGTTCCGTGAGTGCGGAAATGGTCGTCAAATCCTTATTAATGCCTTCATCAATTTCCACGCCTTTGCGTTCGAGGCGCATTGACAGCAGTTCCACACGGCCTTTCACCGGCTGGAGACTATTATTGATTTCGTGAGCGATCCCGCCCGCCAGTTGATTGACGGTAGACCGCTTTTCAGATTCGATCAGTTTCCTCTCCAGCACCTTTTGAGCGGAGATATCCTCCAATACCATACCGGTTTGAAGACGTCCTTCACGATCCTTTTGTACGTTAAAGAAGGAATAGGCCAGCGTGCGGCCGCCCAGCTTAACCTGATCGCGGTACTCCCTTTTCTCTTCGAGGAACAGCTTCAGTGCCTGCTTTATTTCATCCATCAATACCAAATCAAAGCAGCCGGCATCACAGAGCTTGATTCCCGGCTTGACAATTTCACCGAGGAAGAGCTTGGCTTGCGGATTCGCATATTCGATGCGGCAGTTCTCATCCAGAATAAGCAAGCCGTGCGGCTGGCTTTTCAGAATAGTCGCGAGATATTCCTGCAGTTCCTTATATTTCGCTTTGGATTCGACCTCCAGCTTGATCAGGCGGGCATTTTCAAGCGCGACGGCCGCAAGGTGAACAAAGGTCTCAAAAAGGACGAGACTGGTTTGATCGAAAACTCCGGCCAGTTTAGAGGTATCGACATAAGCCGCGCCGAGCAGTTTGCCTTTGGAGATCAGGGGGGCACCCATCACGCTACGAACCTGCATGCGGGCGATGGATTGCTGTTTAGTGAGATCGGAAGATCCGACGACGTCATTAACCAGCAGCGGCCTTCGCGACTCGAGCACTTTGCGAATGATGGTGCGCGAGACGGCGGATTCGGCGTCATCGATATCCGTTTCCATATTTTTCGCGACGCTGAATTTCCATTCGCCGTTTTCGGAGACAAGCACCAGGAATCCGCGCTCCGCGCCGGTTAATTCAATCGAGGCGGAGATGACTCGATTCAGGATAGTCTCCGGGCGCAAATCATGGTTGATATCTTCAACCAGAGATGCGAGCTTGGATAAACCTGATTCGACTTCACCGCTTGAATCGATATTGTAATCGGATTCGTTCACGGGAGCTAAATCATTCAGATCATCAAAAAAATCGTCAGGCACGGGAACCTCAGATTAGTCAGCTTTCAGCAGTTTGCGTGCATCGAGCGCTTCCGATTTAAATTGGCGAATCAACGGAGAATTCAGGAAGCTTTCGCGATCCTGTTCCGGCAATCTGGCTGTGATTGCTTTCAGAATCGTGACTCCTTTTCCGAATTCTTCAAGTGCTTTTTGAGTCGTCTTGTTTTTCAGATTCTCTCTGGCAACTGCCCAATGCAGTCCCCAGAGAAAATCCGGGAAAACATTGAGTTTGCGAAGCGCGAATTGAAGTTGCTTTTCATCAAGTTGTTCATGAGCAAAAAGAAGGCCATAGACTTCAGTGCGCGCGGCAGTATATGGATCCCATTTGATGTCAGCCACTTGACGGGCATTATTCAGCGCGTTTCGGGCAGCCTCGAGTTCCCCTTTTTCCGCGCGCAGTCTGCACTCGGTCAGGTTCAGGTGGATCGCTGCCAGAGGGTCGACATCGTTCGGCATTAATTTGTGGGCAAGCTCCAACGCCTCGTTGACTTTTTCGGTCATGCCATTGCGCGCATAGAGGACAGCCAATCCCTCCAGCGCCTGCCCCTCGCCTTTTTTCACACCCGCATCGTGCGCGATTTGCTGCGCGGCAGTCAGAGTGTTTTCAGCTTGTTCAAGGTGATCGAGGGTGATGAGCAGTTTCCCCAGATAGACCATCGGTTCGATTTGACTTTCTTTGTCGCCTAAACCCGCGGCAAGATCGAGAGCTTCGCGGAAGAAGGCTTGCGCGCGCGGGTAGTCAGCCCGATAGTATGACAACTCGCCGAGATTGCTGAGCAGTTCGACCTGTTCGCGCGGTCCCCGCATGCGGCGGAAGAGCGTGAGCGATTTCAGATAGTATTCTTCGGCTTCCCGCAGTTGTCCGGTTTCGAGCGCATCGACTCCGAGGTTATTATAGATCCCTGCAAGCCGATGGATGTCATTGATATCCTGCGCAATTTCGGCGCACTGTTCCCAGAGCTGGCGCGCGCGAATGCGGTCGCCGCTTTGAGCGGCGAGGACGCCGAGGTTGTTGTACATATTCGCGATGTTCTTGCGGTCACCGAGCTTCTGGCTGACTTCCATGCAGCGCTGCCAGTAGGCGGCGGCGGTGTCGGAGTCGCCTTTGTAGAAAGCAAGTGTCGCGAAGGTATTCAGCAGCAGAGCGAAGCCCGGATCGGCGGCATCGAACGGAACACGGGACAAGCCCGCTTCGGCAAGTTGGGCGGCCTTTTCCTGATCGCCTTTCTTAAAGGCAATCCAGGCCAGTGTTCCATAGACCGATGCCGCGGCGGTGCTGTTTTCGGGAGTCAGTACTTCTAAGGTTCGATCCAGCAATTTTTCCGCATTGTCGGTCCGGCCCAGTTTTTCTTCCAAGTTGGCGTAGCGCGCGACCAGAGACAGATTGGCCGGGGTAACTTCAGCTTGCCCGCGATCGAGAATCTCGCTTAACAATTCCGTTGCCTGAGCTGTATCTCCCTTGATATATTCAATTCTGGAGAGAGCGACATAGACGGCGGTTTTCAGATGCCGCGGAATTCCCTTCTTCACGCACCAGATCAGCAGTTCGCGCGCCCAGGCAAGCAATCCTTTGTCAATCGCTTGCTGAAGTATTCGATCCGCGTCTTCGCCGGGTGTTTGCCAGCTTTCCGCCCGAAAGTCGTGATACAGGACTTCGCGTTCGCGCAGGGCTTCATCCGGAGCCGGTATTGTCTGCCAAACGGATCGCAGCAGGCTGTGCATGGCTTTCGCGGTTTCGGGACTCATCGCCTGTGAGATGCTTTCGCGAACGGCATCGAAGCGAATAAGGCGGCCGGAATCCGAATTATCAATCCAGCCTGTTTCCGTGAGCGAATTGCCGGTGACCTTCGTTTCAGGAGCAGCCTTTCGCAAAATTTTGACAGCCTGATTCAGAATATTGTCAGGGAGCGGCACGGAAGAGCAGGCAAGCAGCTGCAATTCGTCTTGCGACTCGGAGGACAAGGAAGCCATTTTTGTTTGAACGAAGCAAGAGACATCATCTTGCAGGCCGTGTTTCCACTCTCCGGGCAGCAATTCCCAGCCGAACAGTCCGATTCGCAGCAGCTCGTTTTCCTGCAATGATTTTAGAGCCGCTTGGAGCGCCGACGAAATGCCTAAGGTTCCGGAATAGAGCCGTGTGAAGAAAGAATCAGGGAAACTGTTTTCCGGAAACGTCGTCTGCACGAACTCTTTTACGCCTTCAGTATTCAGCGGTTTCAGATCCAGAATTCGGAAGGAGTTCAAACGGAAATCGCATGTCTCCGGCAGCTGCCTGCCCCCGAGAATCCAGAGTACTCGGTAAGGAGCGAGTTCGTGGATCGAGCCGCACAGGATTTCGTAGTCCAGTTTCGAAATCTCCGGGACGAAAACGACGCGCGGACAGTTTTGCGCGGCTGGAAGTTCGGTTGTTGTATTCACGGTCCGGCAAGAAATCCCGGACAGGGTTAGTTCCGACTGAAAGTTTTTAATCAGGCTGCTGCGACCCATGCCGGGCAGGCTGCGCAGGAAGATCGATTCAGGGTGCGCGCCTCGCAGCAGGCTTTCGCGAGTAATCGCGAGGATCTGACGGGCTTCGCGGTTTGTTACAAAGGTGGCGGAGCGGATATAGGCGCGGCTGGAATCGGCAGTTTCGTAGGGATACTCAGTGCCTTCGCGTTCATTGAGGAGTGCGATAACGTGACGGGGGCTGGGCGGGCGATCTTTCGCTTTGAGTCTGATCATGGCGCTGATCACATCAGCCAATCCGACAGGAAAGTCGGAACGATAGCGGAGCAGCGAAGGAAGTTCCGTTTGCGATCTCAACTTGGCGGCGGTCATGGGATCCTGATCCGCGAACGGAAGCGTCCCGGCAGCCAAGCGATAAAGTAATAAGCCGAGCGAATAGAGATCGGAATTTTCCGTATGTGCATCCCCGCGAATGACTTCGGGTGCCAGATAGTCCAGCGTACCGCTAAGTTCACCGGATTGCTTGTTTGATATCGCGGCAAGACCGAAGTCGACCAGTTTCAGCAGAGTGAATCGGCCGTTTTCATCCAAGCGTCCGAGGACATTTTCAGGTTTAATATCGCGGTGCAGCAGGGAGCGAGAGTGCAGGAAGGCGAGCGCCCGGCAAAGGCTGACAAGAATTTCACGAAGCTGTTCAGGTGTCCATTCCGAATTTAGTTTATTGAGAGGCTGGCCGTCGATGAATTCTGTGGTGAAATAAAGAGCATTGTCTCTTTCCGCCAGCATTCCGAAGTCGTAAACTTCCGGAATATGCGGATGTTGAACCCCGCGAATACTTCTGAATTCTGATTTGAATTCATCGGCTGAGTAAGGATCATGGCCTGTCGAGGAAATCTTCAAGGCCATAATTTTATTTTCTTTGCTGGTGTCAACTACGAGATATACGACGCCCATGCCGCCGGAGCCAATCGTCCGAAGGATGCGGTAGCGTGAATCTAAAAGCGCCTGATTCGGCATGAATCTCCGGATTAGTTAGAGATTTCCTGTCATCTCATTATCGTCAGAAAAGTGGGTCAACTTGAGTGAAAACTGAGTAGAATGAGGGAATTAGACAGGGCTTACGCTAAAGCCTGTCTGCTATATTCATAGTCAAGGGCACGAGGGGTCCTACCGCTTAGCGCATTCTGCTATTCGGGGTTCCTCGGGGCGAGGACCGGCGAGTTCTTTTTGCGGTTCAGGACCGGAGCCGGGATACTCAAAAGCGTTCTTTCACAGCGACAGATAGGCTCACGGGGTCTCCGGTCCGCACGGATTGCGGTGAGGACGGGTTTCAGGCAGCCCAGCGATAGGCGTATTCCTGCTGTCGCACGGTCATGGCCCACATGACGATCGCGAGGCAGCGGGCCATGCCTACAATGGCGATCTTCCGTCGTTTGCTGTGCGCACAGATCGTCTCGAACTGTCGCTTGGCCTGCGGGTCTTTGCGGACCCAGCTCCAGGCGGCTTCGATAAGGAGGCGTCTGAGAATCGGCGAGCCCCAGTGCGTAATGTGTCCCAGTCGTCGCCGGGAGCTGCTGCTCCACTCGCAGCATGTGAAGCCGACGTGCGCCGCCAAAGCTTCGGCCGTTTCAAACTCGTGCGGACGGAAGATTTCCAGCAGAAACGCCATCGCGGTCAAGCGTCCCACGCCGGGAATGTGGCGCAGCAAGGCGCAGCGGTCGTGGGAGGCTTCGCCCCGGCTTAAGGCGACGATCTGCTGGTCAAGAATGCGGATCTGGCAGTACAGTCCGTCCAAGGCATCGAGCTGTGCCGTGAGACAAACGCGCAACGGTTCCGGCAACTCCAGCGCGCGCAGGCTCCGGAGGGTCGCTTGACTCCAGGGTCCGGTCCGCCTGTCGGAAGGCCAGGCGAGGTGATGAAAGGCCAGCAGCGCTTTGATCCGATTTTGGATGCGCGTCTTATCGCGCACCAGCTGTTCCCGCGTGCGCAGCAACTGGCGATCCTGTTCTTCCGCTTCCGTCGGCACGCGCACAAAGCTGCGCGGCGGATGAAAATAGAGTTGGGCCAGCATCAGAGCGTCGCGGCGATCGGTCTTCTGCTGTCGGTTGGTGACGCTCTTGGGAACCTGACTGGGGGCCACCACCCGGCAGTCCACCCCCAGCTCGCGCAGCATCCGGCACAGGTGAAAGCCTGTGTACCCGGCTTCATAGCAGGCCCACAGTTCACACCGGGGAAAGCGGGCCAGAAAGCGCTGCCAGTCTTCATGCCGGTGCGAAAGGCGCCCCTGGAACAAAATCTCGCCGCTGGTCACATCCAATGCCGCCACGACGACCGCCTTCGCATCCACATCCAGACCCAGCGCCACCCGCCGCGCCTCCGCCAAAAACTTGTACTTCATCATCGTTGTCTCCTTGCAGGTTGTTACTGATTGTGCTCGACAACACTAAGGTAACACCCCAGGGGACAACGACAAATGAAATATAGGAACTCCCAATAAGATTCCGGCCGGGTTGCGCACCTCAAATGACACGACAGTAAAAAGATCTCTGTGCTTAGCCCGGCTCGGCGAGCCCAATGGCATCCGGTGGCCAAGCGGCAAGCTACTTTCACAGTCAAGAAAAGGCGCGAACACATGGTCCGCGCCTTTTGGCTAAGCATCTCTCCCTTGGGATATTTTAGTCGGATCTGGTCAGGATATAGCGTGAAAAGTGATTGGTTCTTCCCATGGCTCGCATGCTGCCCATATCGATATTCATGGGAATCGACTCCAGCGCGCCGTCGGCGGCGACATACCACATGGCGAGCGAGGCGAGCTCATCGTTGGAATAATCCAGTCCGGCAAGATCGAACCAGATTTGAACCATACCGTTGAACTCCAGCGGATGCGGACCGAAATCAACGATGGCGTCGTCTTCGTTCTGCATGCAGGCTGTGATGGTCGCATTATAAGGCAGTGCGCCATAGGGGATCATGACACCGGAATTCATACATTGAATGGTTGCCTCGGAATTAGCCATAACATAAACCGACACGCAGGGGTCATCGCCTTCCGGAACGGGCACGGGTGCCGGACGGGTCGGGCCGCTCATGCCGCCGCGCGGGACAAATGGCGGATCATCGAGGTTGGTATCGGTTGTCGGTGTCGTCTTGCCGCTGAGTCCGGTTACCAGCGAAAGACCCTCAGGCAGAATAACCTCCGGACGGGTCGCTGATTCATAGGCGGTTTTGTCGGCATCGGACATATTGACCGACGAAGTTCCTGCTCCTATATTATCCGTTGAGCAGCCGGTTCCGGTGAATACAACGATGCTCAGGCCGATCAGGATCAGCGCTAAAGTAAGGAGTGTGTCTTTTTTCATTATTCTATCCATTACCTTCTTCTGATTAGTTCATCCTTGTTCGATTATGAGAAGAGCAACAGATATGCCAATTATAGTAAGTATGTATGCATGGTCTTGGGATTTGGAATTATTGTGCTTACAAAGGAGTTGAAAGTCCGTTTAGTCTGCAGCCGTCACGAGTCGGTTGGCTAAATAAACCACTGGTTGAAATCGAGTGGAGCAGATGAGCAAATAAAAAAACGCAGGCGTCTTGCCTGCGTTTCCCTGTTCAAGCCAAGCTTGAACGAATCCTTGTGTTAGTTTTATAGACTAATTACTGCCCGAAGATTTCGTTAGAATATAGCGCGAGAAGTGTGTCGTCTGGCCTACAGCTCGCATATTATCGAGATCAATCTCAAGCGGCACAGGCTCCAGTGCATCGTTATCATTCACGTACCACATCTCCAGGCGGTCGAATTGCTGCGGCGGGCAGTTAATATTGCTGATGTCAAACCAGATATCGACAGGACCGTTAAAGTACAAGGGGTGCGGACCGAAATCAACGATGGCATATCCGGGATGTGGAAGACAGACCGTCACTTCAGCGTCATAGGGCATCTCACCCGGCTCCATCTCGCAGCCGCTGTACAGATAGGTTGCTTCGCCACCCTCTTCAACAGTCACCCAACCAGAGCCGCACAGATCAACAGGACCAGTATCGCCACTGTGACCGTTGCCATTACCATTACCACCACCGTTGCCGCCGCCATCAAGCGAGCCGTAACCTTGAGGAATGGCCATTTCACTAAACGAGACGAGTTCCAATCCTGCGGGCAGTTCAATATCAAGTTGCGTGCTATTATTATAGGTGGCAGTTTCTACTTCGCTGTTCGGGCCTACGCCGGTGGAATCCAGCGAGCATCCAATCCCAAGAAAAGCGACTAAACTAAGACCGATCAGAAGAACCGGAAGCTTTCGGGTTGAGTTTAGAAGTCTGGTAATCATAATTTTTCCTATTCCGTTTGCATGATTCGAATTCGGCTGTAGTGAGTGCAACGAATATGCCAACTATAGTAAGCCTGATACGAGCATGATTATGTTGTTGTTTTATCAAGCTCTTGTGTATGAAATGTTTTGCGGACCCTATTGCAGAACTCCCGCACTATGAGTTGATAAGAACCATTGATCTTAGTTGATGAGTGGATTTGAGCAGATAAAAGGAAAACCCGCAGACGATGCGGGTTTTTCCTGACTCGGTGGAGAGCTGAATTCGAATATCAGCCATCAGAAGGCATCAGAAGATCTCCACTAAGTAATGCGAGAGACGGAGTTACAATACTACTGAGACGGATGTCGAGGACGCTCGCTGCTTCCAGATCTGAATGGCCGGGCTAAGATATCCTCGGATTCGTTGACTTGGCGGCGATGAGTGCAACGCTTATGCCAAGTATATGAGCTATACTAAGCAAACCTATTTACATATCTTTTCTGTAATAACGAGGGTCATGCAAAATGAGAATCTCGATCTGGGGTGGAATGAACCAGCGTTTTTTGTGGATCTCACCGATATAGGGTGAAAACCCTACTCTCTTGTATTGAATAGAGTGTATCCCAAAAATATCAGAGGGGAATCGGTATAAACCTCGCCGAGCCGGGCGGGGACGCCCGGCTCGGCGGACTCTTTCCAATTCGTTTAGATTGAATATGCTTTCGAGTGGAATATTTGTCTTATGAAGAGTATATTGCGAATTCAAGGAAATCATTTAAATATTAAGGAAACTCCGATTATCGTTCGACTGCTTGTTCTGCTTTGCGCCGCGACACTTGTTTTTGGCTATGCTCCACAGCCTAAAGTGGTCACGCAGGCTGAAACCGAATTTGAAGCCGCGCTCGCGACTGCCGAAACCGATGAAGCGCAGATCGAATTAGCTAAAGAATATCTGGACAACTATCCCGATAATATTCCGCTGGGCCGTTCTGCGCAGAATATTCTGAACCGCAAGTCGGACACTCCTCCCGATTGGTACAAAACCAGAAAGGAAGCCGCCCCGACCAGCACGAACCGTTATCTCTGGGCCAGAGCCAGCCAGGATCATGACGTCATGGTCGAACAGGCCAACTGGATGATGGAAAACGATGCGGAGAATTTCTGGGGCTATTATCTGGCCGCGACGGCGGAATGGGATACCGAGGAACCGGACATGGACAAGGTCATCGGCTATTTCGAGCAGGCACTTGCCAAGGATCCGGCGCAGTATACCGGCTATTTGTGGCTGGGCTATGCTTATGAAGATGCTAACAAACCGGAACAAGCGCTCGAAGTTTTCAAAGCCGCGAAAATCGTCGATCCTGAAGATGACTCGCCTAAGCAGGCTATGCTGGGACTCTACGCGCAGATGAAGGATGCGGACGAATATTTTGAATTAGTGACTCCGATGCTGCCGACAAATCCCGTGACGGTCGAGCTTCCCGTAGCAAAGTCAACCGCTGATTTAAACACGGTCAAGCTGAACGGCGAATACACCGTGCTGGATTGTTTCGCGCAGTGGTGCGGACCGTGCGTGAAGATGTCGCTGCCGGAATGGAACGAGCTGACTGCTCAGAACGAAATGCCCTTCAAGCTCTATGCGGTTCATGCCGAAGGCGAAAACGAGGCCGCGCATAAGCTGCTGGACTCCACCGATGTCAACGGCAAGGATTGGTCACTGACTTTCCTCTGGGGCACCGAAGAGTTCCGCAATCAGCTCGGCGGCGTGCATGCTTTCCCCTCCTATTATATCCTGGATGAAAAAGCTGTTCCCCGCGCGCTCATCTTAGGTCACAGCAATCACACTCGCGAAACATTGTCGTGGCTGATTGATGAGGTCAAGAAGCGCAGTTCGTAATTTTGTTTCTCAACTCGCCGAGCCGGGTTAAGCGCAGACAATGTTAGATTTTCGAGTCCGTTCAGGTGCGCAACCCGGCCGGAATCTTATTTAAATTAGGCTCTCAGCATCAGACAATAATTCCTTTGACGTTCTCTTGGGTCATTTTTATACTTAGGTACCCAACCATGTTTCGATTTTTACTCATACTTGTCATCACACTGCCCGCGTTAGCCTTCTTCCCGGAACCGGTACAGCATTCCGAGGCGGAGCTGCAAATCGTTGCCGACTTGGCTCGTGCCGAGAACTCAACCGAGACTTTGCAGATCGGCAAGCGCTATCTCCGCAACTATCCCGATGATATTCCCGTCTGCAAGGCGGCGCAGGATGCCATCGGCGGTCTGTTGGAGGATAAGGTCGCCTTTTTTCGCACCCGGCACGATGAATTGCAGACACTCGCTTCTTTTTATCTCTATGCACGCGCCACGAATTTCACCTTGCCCGAAGCGGATGTGGAAGCGTTCGTGAACAAACACCAGGATAATTTCTGGGCGTGGCTGATGTTCATGGCAACGGAATGGCACAAGGAGGAGGCTGACTTAGCTGTTGCTATCGACCGCGCCGAACAAGCCGTTACGCTGGATGGCTCGCGACCGGAAGGATATCATTTTTTATCGCTGGCCTATCTGGAGGCGGACAGGCTGACTGACGCCCGCGATGCGCTGGAAGCCGCGATGATCTGCGATCCCTTGAATCTTGAATTTCGTGAGCAGTTGCTGGATGTCTACCTGAAGCTGCGTGATGCCGACGGCTACTTCGCCCTGATGAGCGGTGTGCTACCAAGACAACATACCGAAATCAGTCTGGCGACGATAGGCGACTCGGATACGGTTGATTCGCAGGACTTGCGGGGCGAAGTTTCCTTGCTTGTGCATTGGGCATTAGGCTCGGAAATCTGCATCAATCATACCTTGCAGGAACTGAATAAAGCAAAGCTTGAGAAGCACCTGTCACTCCCGATCTATGCCATGCACATCGGCGATAAAAACACCGATCCGAGTTCCTACATCACGAAAACCGACCGCGCCGGCAACGAGTGGCAAATGGAATTTGTGAAGTCCACCGATGAATTGGATAAAGAACTCAATTTGCCCTCACGCCCTTGCATTTATGTCATCGGACCCGACGGCTATGTGCATGCGCTGGTTAATGGAAAAGGACACTCTGAAGACTTAATTGAGATTGTCGTCTGGCTGGCCGATGAAGTAGCCCGCCGTAGGCATCAATAAACAACATAATTACATAAACATAGCAAAAATTATCCTATAATACTTGACAGATACAGTCTCATTTATTTATATTGCACTTCACTAACATTGACGAGCGTCGCTGGCTATCGCTGATTCAGTGCGCTCGCGCTATTTAGATGTAGAGACCGAAATTCTTTATTGCAGTTATTTCGGTCTTTTTTTCTGAATAGACTGTTAGTGCTTTCACATACGAGCATTAGATGAGGATTGAGTTATGAATGGCGCCAACGATTATTTAGTCTGGGCGGTGGAACAGATCAAGTATTGGTCTCCGAAATTGGTGACGGCCATTCTTGTTCTGTTGATTGGTCTCTGGATCATCAAGGCGGTGGTGAAAGTCGTCAACAGGTTGATGGACCGGCGGGATGTGGATATCAGTCTGCGGGGCTTTTTGAAGAGTCTGCTGAGCATTTCGCTGAAAATCCTGCTGTTGATTACGGTGGCGGGGATGCTGGGAGTTGAGACGACTTCGTTTATCGCACTGGTCGGCGCCGCCGGTTTGGCGATCGGTTTAGCCTTACAGGGCAGCTTGGCGAATCTTGCGGGTGGTGTGCTGATCTTGATTTTCAAGCCGTACAAGGTCGGCGACTGGATCGAGGCACAGGGTCACTCCGGGTCGGTTCACTCGATCCAGATCTTCAATACGGTCCTGAAATCTGTCGACAATAAAACCATTCTGATTCCCAATGGTCCGCTCGCGGGCGGCAGCATTGTCAACTATTCCACTGAAGACTTGCGGCGTGTGGATATGAAATTCGGCTGCAGCTACAGCGATGACATTCTCAAGGTTCAGCAGGTCCTGCAATCACTGGTGGATAAGGATTCCCGCGTCCTGAAAGAACCCGCTCCGGCGATTCTGCTTTCGGAGCTGGCGGACAGTTCGGTCAACTTCGCGCTCCGCTTGTGGGCAAAGAAGGAAGACTACTGGGATATCTATTTCGATTTTCATAAGAATGTCAAGCTTGAGTTTGACAAGAGCCATATTTCAATTCCGTTCCCGCAGCACGACGTGCATATCCATCAGGCAACTTCTGCGGCTTGAAATTAATCAGGTCTCACAAACAAAACAGGTAATACAATGATCAAGGAATTCAAAACGTTTATCATGCGCGGCAATGTGATGGACATGGCCGTGGGTATCATTATCGGCGCCGCCTTCGGGCTGATCGTCAAGAGCTTTGTGACGGATGTTCTGATGCCGCCGATTGGCTTGCTGTTGGGTAATGTCGATTTCTCGAATCTCTTCGGTGTACTGAAAGCAGGAACAACGGCCGGACCCTATGCCACACTGGACGCCGCCAAAGAAGCGGGCGCGGTGATTATCAGCTACGGCGTCTTTCTGAATACCGTCATCAGCTTTCTGATTACGGCGTTTGCGATCTTTGTTATGATCAAGGCGGTTAACACGATGAAGAGGAAAGCGGAAGAAGCTCCTGCCGCGCCGCCCGCGCCGCCGAAGTCCGAAGTCCTGCTGGAAGAAATCCGCGATCTGCTCAAGAAGTGATAACTATTCATTCAACTACAAGAGAAAACATGAACAAGCTTATTATTACTGGAATACTCGCGCTGTTTTTTGTCGCAGGTTCGCTGTTTGCCGCTGAACAGCCGGAAGCGGGACCGTGGAAGGTGGAATTCAGCACCGGCTTCGGCATTACGCAAGCCAACTACTCGGACAACTGGACGGGCGGCGA